>JAQXLO010000047.1 GCA_029012165.1 Oscillospiraceae bacterium
CGTTTCGGTACTGTTGCCGGATCAAGAAAATAGGAAAGGTTGTCGTTAGTATGTTGTATTCTGTGTTGCATGATCTTTTGTTTTGGCTTCTTGCCTGTGTCGGCACGCCGGCGCTGTGTGCCGTTTTGCTGAAGGTTTTTCAGAACAAACTTCCCCGTGACAAGGGCAGAGAATTTGCCGTGGACGGCGAAAAATCCGCCGGCAAGATTCGTGGCGCAGGCTTGGTATTCATCTGCTCGTTTATTGTGTGTGCCCTGCTGTTCGTGCCGGTTTCTTTGGAATTCGGCATCTATTACGCTCTGATTTTTCTCGGAATGCTGACGGGCTATCTCGATGACCGCAGTGACAAGCCCTGGGGCGAGTACAAAAAAGGCGCACTCGATTTGCTCATTTCCCTCGGCACGGCTGCCGCATTTGTCCACTACAATCCCGAGCTTTTGAAGCTGTCCTTTTTCGGACTGTCCTTTGGCGTGCATCCCGTGGTCTATGTGATTCTCGGCACGGCGCTGGTGTGGCTGCTGATCAATGCCGTCAACTGCTCCGACGGTATCGACGGCTTCTCCTCGACACTGACGACGGTTTCCCTGCTCTCCGCTATCGGGGTGATTCTGATGACGAACGGGGACAAGAGGATGGTCGTTCTGACGGTGCTTTTGGTGCTGACGCTGTTCCCGTACCTGTGGAAGAATGCGGAGCCCAGCACGATGATGATGGGCGACGCCGGTTCCCGTGCGTTAGGTCTGTTTCTCGCCATTCTGATGATGAAAACGGGCAATGCGCTGCTGACGATTCCGCTGTGCTTCATGGTCTGCCTCGACGGACTGATCGGCATTTTGAAGGTATCGCTGATTCGCTTTTTGCACATTCAGGCACTGCGCAAAATTCGCACCCCCCTGCACGATCATTTTCGCAAGAACAAGGGCTGGTCGAACACGCAGGTCATCTACCGCTACTGCATGATTCAGGTGGTCATTTCCGCCGTGACGCTCATTGCGCTCAAGGGATAAAAGATAAAGGGCATAAAAATACGCTCCTCACGGAAAATTGTGGGATTTGTGTTTCGCACCGGGGAACCCCCGGCGAGGGTTCCCCACGCCAAAACAGTCCACCGGACTGTTTTGGCTCCCCTCCTGCGCTTCTGGTGTTGTTAGGATTTCGCCGACTGCGTTCGGCGACCAAAGGCGCCGCCTTTGGAATCCGCAAGCCTTTAGAAAGGCTTGACCGAAACTTTTAATCCCACAAAATCCGTGATAAACCATTTTTATCAAATAAGACCGTGCGCCGCTAATGCTTTGCGCAGAATCTCCCGTTTGCCGGATGACATGGGCGCCAGCGGCATACGGCAAGCGCCGACCTGCCAGCCCATCATGTTCATCGCTTCCTTGACGGGAACGGGATTCACATCGACAAACAGTGCCTTGCAAAGATCCAGCCATTCCAGCTGCAATGCAGCACTCTTGGCCGCATCTCCTGCCAGATAGGAGGCGGCAATGTCATGCGCCACTCTCGGTGCAACATGGGAGAGCACCGAGATCACACCCTTGCCTCCCAGGGACATGATCGGCGTGATCTGATCGTCATTGCCGGAGTATATGGAAAGCTCCTCTCCGCACAGCGCCATCGTTGCAGCGATCTGGGAAATGTCGCCGCACGCCTCCTTGGCTGCCACGATATTGGGGATTTTGGACAATTCCAGATATGTTTCCGGCAGGATATTCATCCCCGTTCTGGAGGGAATGTTGTACAATATGACCGGGGCACTGACACGCTCGGTGATAAATCGGTAATGGCGGACAAGCCCCTCCTGCGAAGTTTTGTTGTAATATGGCGTAACCATTAAAAGTCCGTCGGCGCCGCATTGCTCCGCCTCATTGGACAGACGAACGGTATACTCGGTATCGTTGCTGCCTGTTCCGGCGATGATGGGGACACGGCCTGCCGCACAGGAGACCGCATGACGGATCACGCCAACGTGTTCTTCGTGCAAAAGCGTGGATTTTTCACCCGTCGTACCGCACACAATGATGGCGTCGGTACCGTTTTCGATCTGGTATTCCACGATCTGCTCCAGCTTTTGAAAGTCCACTTTGTTATTGTCGTCAAACGGTGTGATGATCGCAATGCCGGCACCTGTAAAAAGAACCTTTTTCATGGTTTCAGCTCCATTCAAAGCATTCTGCTATCAGTCCATATAACCCTGTGCGCAAAGCTGCTCTGCAAGCAGTACTGCACCGCCGGCAGCGCCGCGCAGTGTGTTGTGGGACAGACAAACAAACTTGTAGTCGTACTGCGTATCCTCACGCAAACGGCCGACGGAAACCGCCATGCCGCCCTCCAAGCCACGGTTCAGCTTGGTCTGGGGCATATTGTCCTCCTCGAAATAGTTCAGGAAATGCTCCGGTGCGTGGGGAAGCTTTTGTTCCTGGGGATAGCCCTTGAAGTTTTTCCAAATTTCCTTGATTTCTTCCTTGGTAGGCTTTTTCTCAAAGCGTACAAACACGGCGCCCATATGACCGTTGGACACGGGAACACGAATGCACTGCGCCGTGAAGTTGGGCGCCGTTGCAGAAACGATCTTGTCTCCCTCGACCTTGCCCCAGATCTTCAGCGGCTCTTTTTCGCTCTTTTCCTCTTCCCCGCCGATATACGGGATCACGTTGTCCACCATCTCCGGCCAAGTCTCGAAGGTTTTGCCGGCGCCGGAAATGGCCTGATAGGTACAGACCAGTACATCCTTTACTCCGAATTTCTCGTGCAGCGGGAACAGTGCGGGCACATAGCTCTGCAAAGAACAGTTGGACTTGACAGCGATAAAGCCACGCTTGGTGCCCAAACGCTTACGCTGTGCGGGAATGATCTCGGCGTGTTCGGGGTTCAGCTCCGGGACGATCATGGGAACGTCGTCCGTGAAACGATGTGCGCTGTTGTTGGAAACAACGGGGCACTCCGCCTTGGCGTACGCCTCCTCCAGCGCCTTGATCTCGTCCTTTTTCATATCCACGGCACAGAACACAAAATCCACAGCCGAAGCGATTTCGGCGATGTCGTCCGTTGCGCTCTTGATCACAAGATCCGCCATACTCTCGGGAATGGGCGTATCCATGCACCAGCGGCTGCCCAGCGCTTCACGGTAGGTCTTGCCTGCGCTGCGGGAACTTGCCGCAAGTACCGTGACGTCAAACCACGGATGTCCGTCTAACAAAGTAGCAAAGCGCTGACCAACCATGCCGGTAGCACCGATGATTCCGACCTTATACTTTTTCATTTTTCTCATCCTTTCCTGTTTCGAGGCTTCGTTTTAAATTATGCCCGAAAAATGTAAAAAGTGCTTGTAATCTCCGAACTTTTCTAATATAATAGAAAAATAACAGTGACTTCATTTCTGCATTCCTTAAATTCGTATTTTAACATACAGAAAAGACATTGTCAAATCTTTTTCCGCAAAAATGCAAGAGGTACTCCATGAAAAAAAGTGATTTCTTCTACGATCTGCCGCCAGCGCAAATCGCACAGCAGCCCGTTACACCGAGAGACAGCTCCCGCCTGATGGTTCTGAACCGGCAAAGCGGCGAAATCGAACATAAAATTTTTCGAGATATTGAATCCTTGCTGACGCCAGAGGACTGCCTGATCCTCAATGATACCAAGGTTCTGCCGGCTCGGCTGTTCGGCATCCGGGAAGAAACGGGCGCCAAGGTGGAGTTTCTGCTTTTAAAACAGCAATCCGCCGACACATGGGAGGCGCTGGCAGGACCGGGCAAAAAAGCCAAGCCCGGAACGGTTTTTGACTTCAACGGACGCATGAAGGGCACTGTTTTGGAAGCGTTGGACAACGGCAACCGCATCGTGCAGTTTCAGTTTACCGGCAATTTCTTTGCCCTGCTGGATGAGATCGGTGAGCTTCCCCTGCCCCACTACATCACAGAGGAGCTGGAGGACAAGGAGCGGTACCAAACCGTGTACGCTCAAGTGCTTGGCTCCGCTGCGGCACCGACAGCAGGTCTGCATTTTACGCCGGAGCTTCTGGACAGAATCCGTCAAAAGGGCGTCAAAATCGGCTTTGTGACCTTGCACGTTGGGTTGGGCACTTTCCGTCCCGTTAAAACAGACAACATTGAAGAACATCATATGCACTCGGAATTCTATTCCGTTCCCGAGGAAACGGCGCAGATCATCCGCAATACCAAAGCAAACGGCGGACGGGTAATTGCGGTGGGCACCACCTGCTGTCGTACACTGGAATCGGTTTGCAGACAAACAGGACAGGTCTGTGCACACAGCGACAATACAGATATATTCATTTACCCCGGCTACAAATTCCAATGTATCGACGGGCTGATTACCAATTTTCATCTGCCGGAAAGCACACTGATCATGCTTGTCAGTGCGTTTTGCGGCTACAAAAACACCATGCACGCCTACGATATTGCCGTCAAAGAGGGCTATCGATTCTTTTCTCTGGGCGACGCCATGTGCATTCTTTGAGCGAGGAACAACATGGACATTACCTTTGAATCCGTTACTGTTTTTATTTTGGCCTGCGCAGAGACACAGCTGCTGCAGGATACGATTCAACAAACGATGGAATCCTGTCCGGAAGCTTTTTTATCCAAAATCGTTGTGGTTGTGCCTTCGGCAGAGTGCCCAAGCTATATTTATATGCAAGAAGTGTTGAAGCGGGACAGCACCAAGAAGATATCTGTTTACATTCAAAAAAACAAGGGACTCGATATGTGCCTTGCCGAGCTGCCTGCAATGGTGACCGGCTCACACTTCGTATTCATGGCAGCAGACATGGAGATGGATCCGCACGATCTGCGCACCTTTGTGGAAAAAGCCCGCCTGCACCCCAATCGCATCATCGCCGCCTCCAAATGGAAGGACGGTTCCACGGTGATCGGATACAGTGCTCTCCGAAAGTTTTGCAGCTGCGCTCTGAATTGGATAGCCGGACACCTGATTCACAGCAAGGGGACGGATCTTTTCACCATATATCAAATCTATCCCATGCGTGTGTACAGAGAAATGCATTTTGATGATCCACGGCGATTTGGCTACGAATATACCCTTCGTCCCGTCCGACTCGGCGTAGAGTACGAGGAAATACCGACAGTTTACCACAAGCGCACGCAGGGCAAGACCAATTTTGATTTTTTTGCTTTGTTTCGAGTCGGGTTATTATATTTGCTTGCGGCGGTTCGGGTGCGTAGGATGCCGGTGAGGAAAACGATGCACGATGAATGAGAGAAAAGACTGGGATCTGATCATTCTGACGGTTGGCAGCGCTCTGCAAAAGACCGTCTCAGAACGACTGCTGTATGCCTGTGCAAACCGTTTTGCACGGGAGGTTCGCATTTTACCGGACGGAGAGAATGGCGGGCGTATCGGTTCCGGCGGTGCAGTTTTGCGTGCACTCGATGCACTTTCGGACAAGCCGCAAAAGGTGCTGATCATCAATTCCGGAGGCATGAGCAAGCGTGCGATACACTACGCTGTGTGCGGCAAAGCGTTTGCAGATGTGCAGTACAAGGGACGGCAGATGACGCTTTTGGAGCTTATTTTGATCCAGTGCAGTTTTTTGGCAGCGCAGATCTCCTCCGGCGTTCTGGTATGCTGCAGCGATATCTGTGTGATGACGCAAAACTGTACGGCAACATTCCGGGAAAATGTCGGCTTTTGCGTGCGTGCCGATGTGGAAACAGGCACCCGGCACGGAGTGATGTTCGGCGATGCCCACAGCAGGCTGACCGATTATCTGCACAAGCAAAGCGCCGAACGCCTGCGTGCTTTTTCGTCCGGGCAGGATGTGGCTGTGGATACGGGTATGATTTTCCTGCAGGACAGACTGGTTTCTGCGCTGCAATCCGCCGCACGGGAGCCAGCGCTTTGCAAAGCCATGCAGACAGACGGCACGGAGCTAAATTTATATGAAGATATTGTGTATCTGTTGAGCGCAAACAAGGACAGACAAACCTATCTGCGGGATGCTTCATCCCCCGCACATCTGGCGGTTCGAAAATTGTTGTGGGATCGTCTGCAAAACTTTTCGCTGCAGATCTGCATGGTGGATTCCTCGGAATTTCTTCACTTTGGAACCATAGAGGAATCACGGCGCAATATTTTGGCGCTCGCCGAACAAGATACGGGACAAATCAACGCCTCTGTGGATACACACACCAGACTCGGAAGCGGCTCGGTACTGACGAATGTGCAGCTGCAAAACTGTTCCGTGGGTAAAAATTGTCTGCTCAGCGACATCTCTTTACAAAATATCGCCATCGAGGACGACCATTGCGTTTGCGGCATCCGCTTGCAGGAGGGCGCCTGTGTCACTGTCGTTTGTCCGAATACGGAAAACCCGAAACTGCTCCGCAACGGTAAAACGCTGTGGGAAACGCCACGGTTTTATAAGGGAAAAAGCTTTCAGGAATCCTATGAAAAATGGCTTCGCCAAAAAAAAGAACCAACCTACAGCTTGGACTACTGCACCGAAAATGCCGACCCATCCTATCCATTCGACTGGGCGCAGTATCTGCGGGACATGGCACTGTACCGTGAAGATACACTCTACAGCGCATACAGAGACAAACTATTGTCCGATTTTGACAAAACTCGCAAGTCTTTGCCCCGCCTGTTTTTTGCAAAAAAGTCGGTTCGCATCCGCTTGCCTGTGCGCATCAATTTGTCCGGCACATGGACGGACGCCATGCCCTACTGCATAGATCAGGGCGGCGAAGTGATCAATGCAGCTGTAACAATACAGGATTCCCTGCCCGTTCAGGTGGAAGCGGAAAGACTGGAAGCACCGGTTTTACTTTTGCAGGACGAAGATGCTTCCGTGCAGTTTTCCGCAGAAGAATGGCGGCAAGCTCCCGGAATGACCGATCTCGGTCGGTTTAACCTGCATCTTGCGGCGCTGGAAATCTTCGGCATTGCAGCCGAAACCGCATTGACCGGCGGCCTGCGTTTATCCACAAGTGTTGCGGGGCTTGCGCCCGGTTCCGGGCTTGGAATCAGCAGCATTCTTTTGAGCGGTTGTTTTCTTGCGCTGGACAGGCTGTTCGGCGTCGGTCTGTCCGATGACGAAATATTCCACATGGTTTTTGTTGCGGAGCAAATAATGCAAACCGGCGGCGGCTGGCAGGATCAGGTCGGCGGCATGATTCCCGGAATCAAAAGAACCGCTTCCTGCCCCGGTTACAGTCAGACCCTCTCCGTGCAAACCATGTCCCTCCTGCCACGATTATCGGCGCTGTTTGCCGACAGACTGTGCTTACTGCATACGGGAAAGCGCCATTTTGGACGCTTCATTGTAAACGATGTGATGCACCGTTATCTGCGCAGGGACTGGGCAACGGCATCTGGGCTGGAAGCACTGAAAGCGCTGAACCGTGAGATGGCAGACTGCATCGCCCAAGACCGGGAGGATGGATTTACTGCGTGCCTGAACCGGCATTGGTCGATTCTAAAGACACTGTCCCCGCTGATTACAAACGAGGATATGGAGCGCATGGCAAGTCTTTGCGATTCGGTGTGCAGCGCCGTCAGTATCTGCGGCGCAGGCGGCGGCGGATATTTTCTCGTTTGTCTGCGTGCCGACAAAACAGCGCAGGATCTGCGGCGTCTCATCTGCTCAAATTTTCCACAGCTTTCCGCCGACTGTGTAAAGCCTATCGCCCTATGCAGCCAACCCTATTTCATTTCTGAGGAGGAAACCACACGATGAACCATGCGAACAACATTCTGTCTGCCTTTCTGGAAAAACGAAAGCGAAACCACTTTCTGTTTTACCTCGTCCCGTTCGTCGCACTGTCTATCCCGATCGTATACATTCTGCTGACGGGCGGAATCCGTTTTGATGAAGAGTACTACAGTATGCTCTATCTGCTCAACTACGACCACGGCTTTCTCGCCAGAGGTTTGGTGGGCGAAGTTTTGACGCATCTCGCCGGCGTGGTCACGCCCGAGGTCCAAAGAACGACGATTTTGGTCTTTACAGGGCTTTGGGTCATCGGCGCTTCCCTGTGCATCGGCCGAGCCCTGTGCAAGTGTGATACAGAAACAGATCGCTTTTCTCTGACAGCTTTTTTGCTTTTGTTTTTGTGCCTAATGTCGTTTACCACAGGCACCTGCTACTACGATGACAAACTGGACAAGTTCATTTGGGCACTTACATTTTTCTCTGTATTCTCTGCAGGCAATCGCATTCTTCGCTGTATTTTTGTCCCAGTTCTGTCTTTCACGGCCATGCTCTCCAATCCCATTTTCTTTTTTACGTCGATGCCGCTGATTGCCATTATCATGTTTGATAAGTTTCAAAAGCAGCACTACTCGCCTGTCGAGGGCATCACAACGATCGGCACCTTCACGCTTTGCGGACTTCTGGGCGTTTATGCGTCCTATGCACAAGCGCATCTGGGTTTCTCTTCGCCGGATGAGTTTCTCGACTTCTACTTTGCCAATTCCGCCGTACCGCTCAAGCCGGAGGTACGAGAGAATTTTAAAGTCTGGATCATCGAATATTTCGCCGACTCCCCTGCCGATCTGCTGCGCAATCTCTACAACATCAACGGTGTGCAGTGGGAGGGAAGAACAACCACGATTTCGACAACACTCTTTGTGGCCGTGCCCATTCTCACGGTTTTCATTTGGTTCTGGAGTCATACCGTCAAAAATGAAACGAACAAATTCCGCAAGTTTATCTTTGCCCTGTGTCCGCTCTCGCTGCTGCTGCTTGTTCCGACCGTTCTGCTGTCTTGGGAAGCGGAAAAATACTACGGCAGTGCCATTTTGGTTCATTTAAGCCTGCTGATCTATTTTATCGGCGAAAAGGATCCTGCCGTTCTCGCCACACTCGATAAAATCAAAAACATTGTTCGTGAAAAACCGATTCTTCTTCCCGCATTCTTCGGATGCTATGCGGCGATCTTTATGGTGATATAATATGGAAAAGACAAAAAAGACTTTATGTGTTCCCCAAGAAAACAGGCGATCAGTCGGCACATTTCTATTTGTATTCATTTTTTTGCTGATCAAATACCTTGCATTCTCCGACATTCTGAAAACCTCTTTCCCATGGTTCGGCATGGACACGCTTTTTGAAAGTCCAAAGAGCATCATGTTCCTTGTGCTGGCGGTCTGTCTGGTGTTTCTTTATACCATTTTGCTGCATCGACTGCAGAAAAGCGTGCAAGACGCCGTTCTTTTGCTCGCAGTGTTTGTTGCCGACCCGTTTATTCCGCTGTGCTTCTGCTCGCTTCGCTCCCTGATCATCGGCGTCGCACTTGTTGCTTTGCTCCTGTCGTTCCCCTATATCAGCTGCAAAGTCGGCGTCATTCTCACGGGTATATTGACTTTTTTTGCAGCGTTTCTCGAGCCGTCTGCCGTATTCGGTCTGCTGTCCGTCGCTGCCTTTGCGCCATACATCTACTACTGCTTGCTCAACAAATCTGCAAAGGGGGATGTCCTTTTCTCCATCCCGCCTCTGACGGTGCTTGGCGGCATTCTTGTGGGACATTTTTCGACGAACTTGTGCAATAAAATCAATAATCTTTTGTATTCCGGTCTCGACGTCCGCTTTGCGGCAAACAAAACCGTTTTATATGTGTTCCTCGCCGTAGTTGTCGTCTTGGAGATCCTGTTTTTCCGTGCGTGCCTTCGCTCCCGCTCCATGCAGGGAAACGGCGGCGTCCTTGCGCTATGTATTGCACTGTGCGCACTGCCCATTGTCGGCTTCGTTCTGCAAAAGGGATATCTCAGCTTTTCCACGCTGACCCTGTCCTTTTCCCTGTCGATACTTCTTCTGCGCCAAGCGGACGTGGAACCAGCAAGAAAGCTTGCCGACAATCAAAACATCCCGCTTGCTTTACTGCTGATGCTGCTTTTGTCCGCACTGTGCAAGCCCCTGTTTATGAACGGGACGGATCTTTTGAGTGCGATGCTCGACTTCGCACCGTAACAACTTGACAAAAATCCCCTTTCGACAGTTCATTGTCTGAAAGGGGATTTTTTCGCTCCTCACGGAAAGCGGTTTAGATAGGCAATCTCGATATCGCTGTCCATGGTTTTTTCCATATATCGGCCGTACCAGACATTTTCCCGTGCATACTGCGCCCACGTTTTCTTTTGCGAGGCACGGTACGTTACGTCCATGCGGCGCTTGACGGGGAAGCGGCACTGCTTGTCAAACAGGCTGTCAAAATACTGCTTCCAGTCGTATCGGAACGTACACGTTTTCTTCTGCTTTTCGGGCAAGGCGATGCTCTCTTTTTGGTAGAGAATCAAATCCTCCAGCGCCTCGTCGGCCGTATAGTGCGTGTGCAAAAAGTGCGAAATCTCGTCGAACACGGCGTCCAGCTGTGCCGCACAGCAAAGGAACAGTCCCTCCTCAAACGGCCAGTAAATGTCGCCGAAGCGAGGGTCGGTGAAATATAAATCGCTCTGTTCGGCGAGGAACGGCCGTATGGTGGCGCACACCTCGTCGAACAGCCGCTTGATTGTCCGGCTCTCGTTCTCAATCCAGTCATACAACGACAGGTAAAAGTCCTCGTAGGCGACCTGCCGTGCCTTGCGCAGGTACACCGCAATATAGCGGAGCAGTCCCATACAGTGCATACTCTGCACGCAAATGGAAATGCGCAACGCTTTTTCCCACGCTTGCTCGGACATCGTATCGGTCGAGACGACAATTTCCGAGCAGGAGCCGATGCTGTTGTCCGATGAAATCTGTCCGTGGTTGAGCCGCAGGTGCGAGCGAATCGTGCGCACATGGTACCGCTCGAGCATCTCGGGCGTGCAGTACGTCGTGTTCGGCAACAGCTCACAGCGGAAAACGTTAATCAAGCTGTGCTGTCCCGCCTCGATAATGCGAAACAGTCCGCGGCAAAAGCTCTCGAGTGTTTCCTCGGGGAAGCCGAGAATGACGTCGGTATAGGTATAGATCCCGTTTTTGCGGTAGGTCTGATAGAGCCCTTCGAGATTGTCCATGCCCATGTTTTCCCGTCCGATGACCTTCAAAACCTTCGGCTCCATCGACTGCACCGCAATGGAAACCGCCTTGTTCAGATCCACGGCGTGCAGCTTTTGGTTGATGCGCAGTGTGCGCTCGTTTTTGTTTTTTGTGGCAATGGTTTCAAACCGTTGCGGATAGCCGTACTGCTTTTTGAGTCGGACGACATAGTCCACAAATTCCTCGTCTCTCTCGAGGATGCCGAAGTTGGAGTCGGCGCAGTAGCAGTAGCTAATCGAATGCTCCGCCATCCACAAAAGCTCCGCCTTCACCTTTTCCTCGGGGAAGCGCAGCACTTTTTTCTGCCCGCCGCCCCAGTAGCAATAGATACAACTGTACGGACAGCCGCGGTTCGTTTCGATAACGGCGTCGAACTGCGTGCCTTTCAAATGCGGATCGTTGAGAATCCCGTCAAAATAGCCGAGCGTATAGGGCGACGGATAGTCGTCCAAGGAGGTCGGTGCGCACTTGGGCGTTTGGTGCAGTGCGTCGCCGTTGCGGAAAGAGATGTTGTTGACCGTCGAGAGGTCGTCCCCGTCCCGAAGCGCACGCAAAAGACGGCAGGTCGTTTGCTCGCCCTCGCCGTGCGTCAGAATATCCACAAACGCATTCTCCCGCAGCAGCGCCATATCCTCGGAGACCTGCGGCCCGCCGAACACAATCCGGCAATCCGGCCACTGCGCTTTCACAGCGGCGGCAAGGGCGAGATTGTACTCAATATTCCACATATAGCTTGAAAAAGCAACGAGAAACGGACTGTCCATTTCCCGAACCGCCTCCTGCACGGGAAGCTGCCGAAAAACGAATTTGCCGAGGCGGTAGTGCGCTCGGATATCCTCGAACTGAAACGAATACGCAGCGATTGCACCGACGGCATAGGGCAAAAACACGGAGTTGGAAAGCATCTGGCTTGCCTGCACGAAGTATATGTTTTTCATACGTCCGTCTCCTTATCGATGTACTGCACATTTTTTCCGATCATTTTGTTGGTTCTCTTGCCGTGCCAAAGAATGTTTTTGGTATATTCCTGCAGATTCTCCGTCCCGCAGCACGAAATGCGCAATGTATGGCGCAGACGGTTTGGCTGTACGGGGCTGAGCTCGCAAATGTTTTCAAAGTATCTGTGCCAGTCGAATTCGAGCGCAATGATGCAATCTGTCACGGACGGGCACAGAATGATATTTTTTTGATAGACCAGCAAATCCGTAAAGTGGTCTTGACGGACAAACAACGGGCGCAGAAAGCTCTCGATTTCCGTCCAAAAGTCCTCCCATGCCAGCACGGTGTACAGAAACAGCCCCTCCTTGAACTGGAGATAGGCGTCGCTCACCCGCTCGTCGTAGAAGCTCAAGGTCCCTTTGCCCTCGGAAAAGCTGTCCACCTGTGCGCATACGGTATCGAGAATCCCCTTGACCGTCACGCTCTGCGTCTCAATCCAGCGATACAGGGAGCGGTAAAACGCTGCGTAGGACATTCCCTGCGCACGGCGCAAATACACCGCAAGGAAGCGCAAAATACCGAACGAGTGGTAGCTCTGTACCACGCTCGCCAAGCGCATCGCATCCCGCCATTCGGCGGCGGACAGCGTGTCGGTCGAGACGATTACATCGGAACGGGAGCCGAAGCTGTCCTCGGCAGTGCGTTTGCTGTGAAACTGACAGAGTGTGGATGTGACCGTTTTAATATTGTACTTTTGCCGTGTCTGCTGTTGATACAGCACCGTATTCGGCAGCACCTCACACGGATGGACGTTGACGGAGTTGTGCTGTCCGCTTTCGATGGCGTAAAACAACCCGTTGCAAAAGCTCTCGAACGTCTCCCCCGGCAGACCGAGAATCAAGTCGGTATAGGTGGACATCCCCGCTTCCCGGTACTGTGTCATCTGTTTTTTGAAATCCTGTACGGAAATGTTTTTTCGCCCGATATTGTCCAGTACCGTCGGCGAAAAGCTCTGCACAGCCAAGCTGATGCCGCAATTCATATCGGCGCTTTCGAGCTTTTGGCAAATGCGAAAAACCGTATCGTTCTTGTTTTTTGCGGCGGTTGTCTCGAATTTTATCGGATATCCTGTTTCCTTTTTGAGCGAAACGATATAGTCGGCAATCTGCATATCCCGCTCGAGAATCCCGAAATTGGAGTCTGCGCAGATACAATAGACGATTTTGTGACGGGACATCCAGTCGAGGTCTGCCCGGATGCGCTCCATCGGAAACGGGCGAAAGCGATCCTCTGTCCCCGCCCATGTACAGTAGATGCACCCGTACGGACAGCCTCGGTTGGTTTCCAGAACGGTACAAAACTCCATATCTCGATTGGCAGGGTCATCGACAATGCTGTCCAAAAGTCCAGAAGCGTAGGCGGACGGAAACTGCGACAAATCCTTGTACAGTCGCTTTTGTGTGCGCACAATCTGCGCACCGTCCCTGTACGAGAGATTCGCCACCGTGTCGAGCGGCGTGCCGTCCTGCAAAGCGCAGAGCAGTTCATAGAACGTTTGCTCGCCCTCGCCGTGCAGGAGAATGTCGATATAGCCGTAGCGTTCCAAATACTCCGTGTCGTCGGGTATCTGCGGTCCGCCGAATACAATCCGGCAATCGGGATACTGCGCTTTCACGGCCGCCGCTAAGGCGAGATTGTACTCGATGTTCCACATATAGCTTGAAAAGCCGACCAAAAACGGCGAGTGCATCTGCGAGAGAACATCGGCGATCGGGTCTTTTTTGTACACAAAATCCCCGAGCGCATAGTTTGTGCGAACCGCATCGAACTGCCACGCATAGCAGGCGAGTGCGGCGACGGTATAGGGTAAATACACGGAGCCGGAGAGCACATTGCTCGGCTGAACAAGAACAATATTCTTTTTCAACAATCCGTCCCTCCCTCGTATTTACTTCTGTAAATAGCGAATGTCGGAAATGATATTCTGACCGCCCTTTCTGCCGAACCAAATCGTCTTTTGGGCGTACTGCCTGAAATCGGGCGATACGTCCGAAGCGTCCAAAAGGATGCGGTTGTGCGCCCTGCGCAGCGGAGCATAGCCCTTGGCATAGATTGCGGAGAAAAAGGCGTAGAAGTCATAATCCAAATCGAGCGTAATGCGGCGCTCATAGGGCGTTTTCACGACCGCCTTTTGGTAGCGCAGCAAATCGTCAAACAAGTCGTCCTCGTCAAAGTAGCTTTTCAAAAACGCGGTCAGCTGTGCATAAAACGTGTCGTAGTCCAAAACCACATGGAGAAAAACGCCCTCCTCCAAAGGCCACGTCAAGTCGCCGAACTGCGGCACGGTACAGGTCAAAGACCCGTCGCCCGCTAAGATTTCGGTATATTTGTCAGACAGCCAGCGGTGCTGTTTGCCCAAAACGCTCTCGGGGTTGTCCTGCGCCCATGCGATCAGCGCCTCGTAGAAATCCATGTACTGCACATTTTTCTCGTAGTACAGATAAATAGCGATACACTGCAGCAGTCCGAGATTGTGGAATGTGCGGACAAAGACGGACAGGATATTGCACCGAATCCACATTTCCGGCGTCATACTGCAAGTGGACACCACAATATCCGAATACTCCCGAATCGCCTGCGCATCGGGGACAACATGGTACTGATGCTGTTCGGTGCGCACGGAGCGGATGGCGTACTTTTCGATATAATCCGGGTCACTCATGATGGAGTTTTTCAACAGCTCGCAGTTAAAGAAATTGATCGCCATGTGCTGCCCGCACTCGAGCAGATTCTCAATACCGTCCCGAAACGTCTGATACGATTCGCCCGGCAAGCCGAGGATAATCTCCGAGTAGGCGGGAATACCGTTGCTGTTGTAGAGCATCATCAGCTCGTGGAACTTTTCGAGCGGCATATTTTTGCGGTAAATGTTGTCCAAAACCGACTGCGTCATCGACTGGAACGACAGCGTTGCACCCTTGCTCATCCCCGAATCGTTGATGCGCTTGTTGATACGGAACACGGTCTCGGGATTGTTCTTGGAGTAGGTCGCCTGAAACTTTTGCGGATAGCCGGTCTGT
This sequence comes from Oscillospiraceae bacterium, assembly GCA_029012165.1. GTDB lineage: Bacteria > Bacillota > Clostridia > Oscillospirales > Acutalibacteraceae > UBA1425. Next base: position 15,028 of record JAQXLO010000047.1, read on the forward strand.
TCATGCTTTTGGATCATGTAGTCGATAAATTCTTCGTCACGGGCAAACAGACCAAAGTTTGCGTCTGAGCAGTAGCAGTACTCGATTTTGTGTTCGCTCATCCAGTCGATTTCCGCTTTGACCATGGCGGCGTCGAACTGCTTGACCTTTGCCTTGATGTTGCCCCAGTCGCAGAACGCACAGCGGTTCGGACAGCCTCGATTGGTTTCCAGAATTGCGGAAAACGACAGCGGCTCGGTTTCGACCAGCTCGTCAAACAGCCCTTTCAGATATGGCGACACACGCTCGGGAATCCCTGTGATTTCACGGGCGGTTCTCGTCACAACGCCGTCCTTTTTGTACACAAGAGCGGGGACGTTCTCGATGTCTTCCTCGCCGACGAGCGAGAGCAACAGCCGCAAAAAGCTCTCCTCGCCCTCGCCGAGAAGCATGTAGTCGCAATAGTCTGTCCGAATCACGTCGTCCTTTTCGTGAACCTGATGTCCACCGAACACGATACGGCACTGCGGAAACGCTTCCTTCACCGCCTTCGCCAGCGCCTTGTTGTACTCATAGTTCCAAACATAGCAGGAAAAGCCGACCAAAAACGGGTCGTCCATCGAGGACACCACATCGGCAATGTCTGTCTTTTTATAGGTGAATGCGCCGAACCGATAGTGCTTTTGCACCGTTTCGTTTTCAAATGCGTACGCAATCAGCGAGCCTGCCGCATAGGGAAAGTAAATGGAATTTCCGTATTGCGAATTGGGCTGTACCATATAGATCTTGTTCACCGAAAATTCCCCCTTATTGCGTTTCGGTTATCGTGTTGGGCGCACAGGAATACATCATGCGGCAGTTGCGTCTGCCGTACCAAATAATCTGCGTGGCATAATCCTCCCAGCCTGTCGTTTGAAACGGCGTAGAGAAGGTGTAGCGCACCGCTCTTTGCTCGAGCGGTCGGTAATCGTTGACCAAAACGGCGTCAAAATAGGCACGGAAATCGTAGTCAAACGCTGCGGAAAACGTCGTCTTGTTCGGCTGTAAAATCGCCGCCGCTTGATACGCCGTCAGCGCACGGAGCAGGGCGTCGTCCTCGATATAGCGGCGCAGGAATGCGGTCATCTCCCCGTAAAATGCACGCTCGTGATACAGGCACAGCAAAAACACCGCTTCTTCGAGCGGATAGGTGATGGCGCCGAACAAGTCGTTTTGCACCGTCAGGCCTCCCTTGCCGTCCACGAAGCTGCGCAGTGTCTCGTCTGCCATGTCAAAAAAGGAACGGCAAAGCGTGGTTTCGTCTCGGATGTATTGCAAAAGCGCTGTGTAAAAGTCGTAGTACGACACGCCGTATTCCTTGCGCACATACATGGCGGCAAACTGCATCAGCCCGAAATGGTGCATACTCTGCACGAACACGGAAAAGAGGTTCGCCTCAATCCATTCCTCTGCGCTCATGGAATATGTGGACACGACGATGCTCGATTTGCCCGAAAGAACATCGTCCATCTTTTGGCAGTGGTACTGATTGAGCGCCGTAGAGACGGTGCGAATGCGGAACTTCTCCATCGTTTCCGGCGCACTCAAGCGGGAGTTGGGCAAAAGCTCACAGTAGTATGCGCTCACCGAGCTGTGCTGTCCCCATTCCAACAGCGTACACAGCCCTTGGCAAAACGATTCGAGCGTTTCCCCCGGCAAACCGAGTATCAGCTCCGTATAGGTCGAAATGCCGTGCGCACGGTAGCGGGCAATCTGTCGCATATATTCCTCTTTGGAAATATTGGTGCGCCCAATATTTTGCAGAACCTCGTCCGAAAGGCTCTGCAACGCCAGCGTAGCCCCCTTGCCGATGCCGTGGGAAGCGAGCAAGCGGTTGATATGAAAAACCCGTTCGGGTTCATTTTTGGCGTAGGAAACCTGCAAGCGATTCGGATAGCCGAACGTTTCCTTGAGTTCAACCAACTTCTCGGCAATGCGCATATCCCGCTCGAACATACCGAAATTGGCGTCCACGCAGTAGACAAACTCAATCTTGTGCGCCGCCATCCACGAAAGCTCCGCAAGCACTTTTTCCAGCGGAAACAGGCGAACCTTCGAGTGCAGCTCGCCCCAGTCGCAGTAGATGCAGTCATACGGACAGCCTCGATTGGTTTCCAAAACACACGAAAACGGATATTCCCCGTTTTGCAAAATATCGTCGAACACGCCCGCCAGATACGGCGATGGATAGTCGGATATCGTAATCGCCTCGTACGGCGTCTGTACGGCAGACCCGTCCGCCGTGCGATAGGCGATGTTCGGGATGTCGCACAGATTTTTCTTGCCGAGCATCCACAGCAGAACATCTCGGAATGCTTCCTCGCCCTTGCGGTGAATGAGTACGTCAATAAACGGATAGCGTTCGAGATATTCCGTCGTGGGCGGGACGTGATGTCCGCCGAATTCAATCACGCAGTCGGGATATCTTTGCTTGACCTTTTCGGCATAGACCAGATTGTAGTCATAGTTCCAAATCGAGTTGGAAAACCCGATAAACGCCGGATTGTCCAAGCTGTCGATGCTCTCGTCAATATCCTCCAGGCTGTAGATAATCCGCTTGCAGACAAACGCCTCCCGAATCGCCTCGTCCTGCAACGCAAACGCCGCCAGCATCCCCACGGCATACGGGAGATAGTATGTGTTGCCGTACAGACACCCCGCCTGTACAAGATAAAAGTTACGTTTCATGAATATCCAACACCAGTTTCCTTGAAAATCAACCAAATGAACCGCTTGCGCAGAATATATGCGGTCTGTCAATCCGCTTTTTTTTGATCCAACAGCATACAGACATCCCGCAGAATTTTGGTTAAAAGCTGCATTTCCCCGGGCGTCCTGCCGCAGAGCAGCTCATCCATTTCCTTTGCGTACAGCATAGCAACCTGCGGCACGTCGGGCCTTAAAAGTGCGTCCGTGGAAACCTGCAGTGCTTCAGCAAGCCGCACAAGGATATCCACGCCGAAATTGGTGCTTCCTGTCTCGATATTGCTCATGTGGGACAGGGAGATATTGATCATCTCCGCAAGCTGAAACTGCGTAATATTTTGACTTTCACGCATTTTGCGAATGCGCAAACCGATTTCTTTTTGCGAAAAATCCATGGTTCCACCTCCGATTTCTTCTATAGTCTATTATATCTTTTATTCTATTATTGTAAATTTACTAAAGTGACAGTCAGTCATTATCGTATAATTTCCAAAAAGTTTTTACTGCCTGTTTTTTATAAAGATAAAAAATGACTCTATAAATTGTTTTCATTTCTTGCATTTAGTGCCACAATGTTGTATAGTTAATCTATCCAAAGTTTTCTATACACCACACGAGGAGCACGCTATGTTTCGACTGATCCAAACCGAAGGAAACGCCCGCCGTGGCGAATTCATTACACCCCACGGAACGGTACAGACCCCTGCATTTCAAAATGTTGCCACCTGTGGGGCGATCAAGGGTGCGCTGGACGCCGGCGATCTGAAAGCGATCGGCTGTCAGCAGATGCTCTGCAACACCTACCACCTGCATGTTCGTCCCGGAGACGAGCTGATTCGGGAGCTGGGTGGTCTGCACCGATTCACCAATTGGAGCGGTCCGATCCTGACGGACAGCGGCGGATTCCAGGTCTTTTCCCTTGCGCCTCTGCGCAAGATCAAGGAGGAGGGCGTTTACTTCAATTCCCACGTTGACGGACGGCACATCTTCATGGGACCTGAGGAAAGTATGCGTATTCAGTCAAACCTCGGTTCCACCATTGCCATGGCCTTTGACGAGTGCGTAGAAAACCCTGCACCGCCGGATTATGCAAAAAAATCCTGCGAAAGAACGGTGCGCTGGCTTTACCGCTGCAAGGAGGAACTGACACGCCTGAACGCACTCCACGATACGATCAATCCGAACCAGATGCTGTTTGGGATCAATCAGGGCTGCACCTATGAGCGGCTGCGAATCGAAAATATGTGTCAGATCGCCGCACTGGATCTGGACGGTTACGCCATCGGCGGGCTTGCCGTCGGCGAACCCAAGGAGGAAATGTACCGCATTATCTCCGCTGTGGAGCCGTATATGCCCAAAAACAAGCCCCGCTACCTCATGGGCGTCGGCACACCGGGGAATATTCTTGAAGCGGTCAGCCGTGGGATCGACTATTTTGACTGCGTAATGCCCAGCCGCAACGCAAGGCACGGACATCTGAATACCATGCAGGGCATCATCAATCTGAACAACGCCAAATACGAAAAAGATCTGTCTCCCATCGATCCGACCTGCGAGTGTCCAACCTGCCGCTCCCACTCACGAGCCTATATCCGTCATCTGTTTAAAGCAAAGGAGATGCTTGCCATGCGCCTTTGCGTACAGCACAACCTGTACTTCTACAATACACTGATGCAGAAAATCCGGGATGCGCTGGACAGTGGCACCTTCACGCAGTTTAAAGAAAAGTATGTCGAACTGTTAGATACAAGGATTTGAGGTTTTACCATGACAGACAGAAAAAATTGGCCGCTCGGCGTTTCCACCTGTTGGAGTGCGCCGGGAAAGGCGTTGTATCGGGCATTGTCCCAAGAAGGCATCCGCTTCATCGAATACAGCGGCGGTTCCACCGACTTCTGGGAAGAGGTGGATTTTGTACACAATGCCGAACAGATTCTGCGGGAAATCCACAGCTACGATATCGAAGTCTCTTCCGCACATCTCCCCTTCTGCCCCTTTGAAAAGATGGATCCCACCAGCAAAGACGCAGATGTGCGCTGTGCCATTGTGACCTATCAGGGAGAACTGCTTCGTGCTTGCGCCCATGCAGGGATTCCCATTGCCGTTTTGCACCCCAGCGGTGAGCCGTACGATGCGTTTGAACGTGGGGAACGAATGAAATATGCCGCAGATACTCTGCGCCAACTTGCCCGCATTGCCGAAGAAAACGGCATCAAGCTTGCCATTGAAAATTTGCCCCGCACCTGTCTTTGCAACATTCACGAGGAAATGACCATGCTGTTTCACGAAATCCCGTCTTTGTATGCGTGTTTCGACATGAACCACAGCCTGCGTCAGAGCAACCCGGATTTTATTCGTGCCTTGGGCAAACGGATTATTACCGTCCACGCCTCCGACTACGATATGATCGATGAGCGGCACCTGTTGCCCTTCCTCGGAAAAAACAACTGGCATGAGATCATGAAAGCCTTGGAGGATGTGGACTATGACGGCATATTTACCTTTGAGGTTTCCAATAAAAGCGTTCTGACGACACATAATCTTACCCTGTCCTACAACAAATTGATGGAGATTTAAAATGCGCAAAGTGATCGTAATCGGCGGTGGTGCCGCCGGACTGATGGCGGCGGGCACAGCTGCCCAAAACGGCTGTGCCGTTACACTGCTGGAAAAAAATGAAAGACTTGCCAAAAAGGTACGCATTACCGGCAAAGGGCGCTGTAACGTGACCAACAACTGCAGCGATTTGCAGGAATTGATCGCACAGGTTCCGGTGGGAGGACGTTTCTTATATTCCGCATTTACCGCCTTCAGTCCGCAGGACACCATGGCTTTTTTTGAAGATTTAGGCGTTGCGCTGAAAACGGAGCGCGGCCGCCGTGTCTTCCCTGTCTCGGACAGCGCACACGATATCGCCGAAGCCCTGACCCGCTATGCCGTGGAACATGGGGTGAAAAACGTCACCTCCACAGCAGAATCCTTGGAAATTCACGATGGCGCCATCACCGGCGTCCATACGCACGACGGCAGCCGAATTGCCTGTGACAGCGTGATCGTCGCCACAGGAGGACTGTCCTATCCGCTTACCGGTTCCACGGGAGACGGCTACCGCTTTGCCGAACAGGC
>JAQXLO010000048.1 GCA_029012165.1 Oscillospiraceae bacterium
TTTTTAAAAGGTATATTCCTTGTAGGTTTTACCGTCCATGTCTTTCCACACAAAGTGCGTGTCCTCCAGCGTCATATAGCTGTGCGCCGAACCCGCTTTCGGAATGGAGACGGAGCCGGGATTGAAAATGAAGTTCTCGCCGCACGCATCCCATGTCGGGATATGGGTGTGCCCGTGCAGGAGAATATCGCCGTCCTGGAGCGGCGGCATGGCGTCCTTGTGGAAGCGATGCCCGTGGGTCACGAAGAGCATCCTCTCCCCCAGCGGGATCAGCGCATAGTCCGCAAGGCAGGGAAACGTCAGCACCATCTGATCCACCTCCGCTTCGCAGTTGCCCCGCACGCAGAAAATTTCCCGGCTGTGGGCGTTGAGCATTTCAATCACCGCCTTGGGCGCATATTCCTGCGGCAGGTCGTTGCGCGGGCCGTGGTACAGCAGATCGCCCAATAAGAGCAATCTGTCCGCCCCCTCCGCTTCAAAGCGTGCCAGCAGTTTGCGGCACCAGTAGGCGGAGCCGTGTATATCCGATGCGATCATCCATTTCATGTCGTTTCCTCCTTACACCAGCAGTTCCCGCAGTCCGCCGGAAAACAGTGTCCAAATGCTGTTTCGCAGTGCTTCGCTGTCCTTCCATTCCCCTTGGATAATGCGCTTGGCAAAAATTCCGGCGGCATCCAAAATATAGGTCAAAAGGCAGCGTACATCCGTTTTTTTGCGGATCCCGTACAGGGAATCCACCTGCAAAACCGCCTTTGCCACCTCCGAAAAGCAGGTGTAATCCTCCTTCTGCGCTTTGGAAATATGGTCGGAATCCCGGTATGCGAAGTAGAACAGCGTCCGCTCCCCGGCACGCACAAGAAAGCTGAAATAGAGATCCCAGAGCATACGAATGTACTGCATGGTGGAGTCCGCCGTCTCCCAGTCGGGCAGCTTTTTCCCCGTAAAGAGCGAAGCGATCTGCGCATTCACCTGCGCATAGCAAGCCGCAAGGAACGCCTCCTTCGTGCGGAAATGGCTGTACACGAGCCGTTCACTCGTCCCCGCCTTGGCGGCAGCCTTCGCCATGGAGAAATTCTCCAGACCGTTTTGCGCCACAAGAGAGATCGCCGCATCCATGAGTTTTTGCTTTTTGCCCTGATTCATGAAACTCCTCCTTGTGCAGTATCCACTGCATATGGTTTCATTATAGCCCGCTCTCCCCCGTTCGTCAAGTCCGCACTTGTGTTTTCTGCGTGCAGACGATATAATAACAGAAAAAGGAGGATCGCCATGCTTACGAAACTGCTCTCCCTTCTGGCAAGCTTTTTGATGCTTTTTTCGCCCTGCTTCCCCGCTGAGGAACCGCTTTTTGAAAGCGACCCCGTTTTAAAAGAGCCTGTCCCGGCAGCGAATGTCCTGCGCACCTATGACACCATCCACGGCGTGAGCGACAGCGTGTTCTATATCCAACGCCCGTCCACCGAGACGGAAACGGTCTGCGGTGCGGATTTCGGCATGGACGCTGCGGCGGCGGATAATTATCCTGCGCTTTGTCGAGCGCTGGAATACTGCCGCACCCACCCCAGCACCCGTCTGGAACTGGAACCGGGGGAATACTATCTCGACAACCAAGCGCCGCTGACGATGAACGGCTTTCGGGATGTGTGCATCGACGGAAACGGCGCAGCGCTCATTTTCTCCAACGTGGTCACCGGCTTCGTGCTGTACGGCTGTGACTGCGTGGAGTTTTGCGACATCCGTTTTGACTGGGACTGGGAGAAGCGTCCCCTGTCCGACATCGTGACCGTCCGCAACGCCTCCCCGAAAACGGGCGAGCTGGATCTGGAATTTCTGGACAGGGAGCCGGATGAAAATGCCGTGATCGCCGCCCTGTCCCAGTGCGACCCGCAAAGCTATACCTACGGCGCCAAAGGCTCCAACAAGGAAGTGTATGTCTATCAGAAGCCGTCCTGCATCACCGATGTGCGCAAAACCGATGCCCGCACCCTGCACATCACCCACGACGGCAGTCTGCGGCGCTTTGCGAATGGCGACACGTTTATCCTGCGGTACTACGTCTACGACACCACCTTCACCGTCCTCAACGGGGAGAGCCGCAACATCACCTTTGACACCGTCAGCGTGTTCGGCTATCCCGGCGCAGGATTTTTTGTGGGCGAAAAAAGCTCCCACTTCCAGTGGGTCAGCTGCTATATCGGCGCCAATCCCGACTGCCCCGACCGACGCACTTCCCTTGCCGCCGACGCCATCCACATCGTCAACTCCGACGGCTGTTTCCGCATCGAGGGCTGTGACATCAGCGGACAGGGCGACGATGCGCTGAACGTGCACGATGCCCTCGGCTGGGTCAAGGGTGTAGACGGCAACACCATCACCCTGCTTGCCAACGCACTGTATCTGCGCCGGGGCGACATCCTGCGTTTCCTCGATGAAAAATATGCGGACGCCGGCTGTACCGCCGTGGTCACCGACCTTTCGTTCCACGCCGAAACCACGACCTATACCCTCACCTTGGACAAAAATGTGGACGGCGCTGTTGCGACCGACTACATCGCCTATAACCTGAACTGCGACAGCGGCAACTATGTGGTGCGAGGCAACTATATCCACGAAAACCGCGCCCGGGGACTGCTGATGCAGTCGGACAACGGTCTGTGCGAGAACAACCGCTTCTACAAAACCGAGATGCAGGCGATCAAGATCATCATGGACATCAGTCCCGGTCTTTGGTACGAGGGCACCGGTGCAGACCGGCTGGTCATCCGCAGCAACACCTTCACCGAATGTGACTACATCGCCACGGGAGAGGTCATCACCATCGGCTCCAACATCGCCGGCAAAGCCGCCGTGACACAGCCCTTTACCAACATCGACATCACCGGCAATCGCTTCTCCGATTTTCCCGGGCGTGTACTGCTGGCGGACAATGTGAACGGTCTGCACTACAGCGGCAATACCATCGAAGCCGACCGGGGAACCGCCGCCCGTGTGCGGTTCGGCAAGCACTGCTCCAACGTTCGCTTTGCGGACAACACATGGAACAACACCTTCCTCGGCAGCATCGCTGCAGCCGACTCCATTGCCGTCTGGGCAAGGGTAAACCACTGAACGAAAACAATTTGAGAGGGGCTGTTTTTGTACAGTCCCTCTCTTCATGGTGCGGATAACAGGGGTCGAACCTGCACGGGGGTGCCCACCAGATCCTAAATCTGGCGCGTCTGCCAATTCCGCCATATCCGCAAATATAGGT
>JAQXLO010000049.1 GCA_029012165.1 Oscillospiraceae bacterium
GTGCTCGGCGTCAAACATTGCCCGTGCGCCTGCCAGGGCGGCGTCCGTCAGCGGTGCACCGTTGAGACGGAAAAACTGACTGACCGTCTCGGCGTCCTCACACAGCAAGAAGTTGAGTGCATAGATATATTGCTTTTCGGCGGGCAGATTTATGTACGCCGCATCCATATCCGATTCTTTTTCCAGCTCGGACTGAATCTGCAAAGCAAGGGCGTGCAGCAGCGCTTTGCCGTCTGCCTGCATGGCCTTTTCGGCGGTGAGATCGGCAAACCGTTGACGTAAGGCACGTTCCTGTCGAAGCTTTTCCAAAACGGCGTCCCGTTCCCGGTTGCGCTTGCGGATGGAACGTGCCGCCATGATCCAGCCAAAGACCATCAGAACGACGGCGACGGCAAATACGATGGATAATTTTTTGTATTCCACAAAGGCGTGGAGCATTTCACGCAGCATACTTTTTCCTCTTTCTTTTATTGAACCAGTGCTTTGTAGATATCGCCCTTTTTAAAGCCGCTTTCCTTGGCGGCGGCTTTGGCGGCATCGGAGGGGGAAGCGCCGTCGGCGACCATCGCCCTTGCCTTGGCGACAGCATCCTCCAGGGTGACTTCTTCGCACTGCGGGGCGGGTGCGCCCTCAACGATCAGCACGATCTCCCCCTTGGGTGGCACGGCTTCAAAGCGGGCAATGGCTTCGGAGAAGGTGGTGCGGATGACCTCCTCGTAGATTTTGGTCAGTTCCCGCACAATGGCGATATTCCGTTCGCCAAACACGGCATACATATCCTGAAGCGTTGCCAGCAGTTTGTGGGGCGCTTCATAAAAGATCATGGTACGCCGCTCCTGCTTGACCTCCTGCAAATGGGTGCGGCGGCTCTGCTTACTCACGCTCAGAAAACCCTCAAAGGTAAATCGTCCTGCCGTCATGCCGGAGATCGCCAAAGCGGTGGCAAAGGCACACGGACCCGGCACAGCGCAGACCGGAACGCCGTGGTCGTGGCAGAGCCTGACCAGATCCTCGCCGGGGTCGGAAATGGCCGGCATCCCGGCATCGGTGACAAGGGCACAGTTTTCCCCGCCGAGAATGCGGGACAGTATTTCCTCGCCCCGTTCCCGGCGGTTGTGCTCATAGTAGCTGACAAGGGGTTTATGAATGCCGAAGTGATTCAACAGCTTGAGGGTGACACGGGTATCCTCGGCGGCAATGAAATCGCAGGATTCCAGCGTTTCGATGGCTCTGGGGGAGAAATCGCCCAGATTGCCGATGGGAGTGCCCACCACATAGAGAGTTCCGCTCATGATGTTGTCCTTTCATTTCGGTACAGTCCGTACATTTTTAACGCTTCCTCGGTGTAGGTGCCGTCCCGGTTTTTCAGAAACAGGGGCGGCTCGATAATCATGCCGCCGGATGCGCCCTTTTTGCCTTCGAGAAAGAATAAACTGGGTTTGGAGCTTTCGCTGTGGGAAAGCAGACGGATGCGCTTCGGCTCGATGCCGCTTTCCCGCATACAGCAAATGGCATCCGTCAGCCGTTCGGGACGGTGACAGATGCAAAGTCTGCCGCCGAAACGCAGCAGTTTTGCGGCGGCATGGGTGATGTCGGGCAGCGTACAGGCGACCTCGTGGCGGGCGAGCAAAGCGGACGTCTGCCGGCTTTGCAGTCCGGCACGCATCGCCTTATAGGGCGGGTTCATGGTGACAAGGTCAAAGCTGTACAGCGGCACATCGCTCTCGGACAGCTGCCGCAGATCCTGACAGACAACGGAAAGCTTGTCCAGCCGGTGCCGTTCGACGGCGTCCCGGATCTGATCGCAGGCGTTTTCCTGAATCTCGACCGCAGTGATTTGTTTGCATAGACCGTCTCTGCAAAACAGCAGGGGAATGATCCCGCAGCCAGAACCCAAGTCACAGGCGACCGTATTTTTCTTGGGAGCAGCAAATGCGGCCAGCAGGAGAGCGTCCGTGCCAAAGGTATGCACATCGGAGACGGTGACGGAAATCCCGCCGCCCAGATCCTCCTGCCGCATGGTGTTCACTTCCTTAATCGTTTTCTTCGTAAGCACGGATGTGCTGTAAAAAAGCTTCCTTGTTTTGCGTGCTGCGGTACAAAAGCACCAACTGCCGCTCGGAGCGGTCCAGAGACTGAAATTTTTGGACGTCCGATGTGTCTGCTGTTTCCGGCTCTGCGGTGTTCAGGGTCAGGTGCGTGGGACAATAGCGACAGCAGACCAGATCTTCCATGTGCAGCTTATACAGGGCGGAGAGTTTTTTCAGATGGCGGATCGCCGGTTCGGTTTTGCCGCATTCGTAGTATGCATATGTGGAACGGTTGATGCCAAGCATATCCGCAATGTCCTGCTGGGTATAGCCTGCATCCGTACGCAGCTGCTTGAGAAAATCCGAAAATTTCATAGGCGTTCCTCCGTTTCTTGTGCTTTTTCATTATAATTGCTAAAAAAAAAGAAGTCAATAGATTTCGGCAATTAAAAAGGGATTGCAAACGGACAAAAAAAGTATATAATGGAGAAAGATGTGGTGAAAAAGGAGTTACTGTATGTTCGGCAAGACAAAGTATTTTATTGTGGATATGGACGGGACGTTTTATCTGGGGGACAAAATGATCCCCGGCGCAGATCAATTTGTGCAAAAAGTGCAAAATAGCGGCAGAGATTATTTCTTTTTCAGCAATAATTCTTCCCATTCCGCAGCGTCCTGCCGGGACAGACTGGAGAGGATCGGCTTTCCCGTGCCGGAAGAAAAAATTCTCCTGTCCTCCTTCGTGACGACTGCGTATATCAGGGCACACTATCCCGGCAAAACGGTGTATCTTCTCGGCAACGGCAATCTGTACGACTGCTTCCGGCAGGCGGGTATCCCGCTGGAGGACGAAGCGCCGGATATCGTGGTTTTGGGTTTTGACACCGACCTTACCTATGAACGTATCCGCAAGGCGTGCAATTTCATCGCCAACGGAGCGGTTTACCTTGCCACACACCCGGACAGGAACTGCCCGGTGGGCGGCGGATTTATGCCTGATGCCGGCTCGATGATCGAAATGTTTGCCGCTTCCACAGGAAAATATCCCGTTGTTCTCGGCAAACCGATGACGCCGACGGTGGAGTATCTGGCGCAAAAGCTGCACTGCAAACCCGAGGAAATGGCGTTTGTGGGGGACAGGCTGGAGACGGATATCCGCATCGGCACCGACCACGGCATTCCGACGGCGCTGGTTTTCAGTGGCGTGACAGACGCCAATACACTGAAGGCATCGTCTATCCGTCCGACGGTTGCGGTGGACAGTTTGCGGGATTTGGCGCTCTATTTATAAGCGGTGTTGGTTGAATTGTATCAAAGTAACAAAGATATGCCCAAAAATATGGTACATTTTTCCGGAATAAATAGTTGACAAAAGTGCACGGAGACGGTATAATGATTATACATAATTATGGGTATAAATGTAGGCATCGGAGGGGAAGAGCTTTGCGTACACTGAAAAAAACCACAGCCGTTTTATTGATCTTCGCACTGATGATCTCCGTTGCGGCATTGAGTGCATCGGCTCTGTCTTTGAGTGTGACGATCTCAGCGGTCTGTTCCGGTTCGGGAACCATCAGCAACGGCTTTGAGTCCGGCGACAACACGGTGTCGCATACCTACACCATCGGCGACTCTGTCTCTTTGACGGCGAGTGCTGCGGAGGACTACGAGTTCCTGTTCTGGAAAAACAAAGAGACCGAGCGTATCCTGTCCTTTGACACGACATATACTTTCTCTGCCGCCACCTATCTGAGTTTGGAGGCAGTGTTTGATTTGCAGCAGAGCGTGATGAATGCAGAGGACAATGCCCACACGGTCATCTACCTGACCCAGGGGCAGAACATCCTGAGCATGCAGTCGGTCACGCTGGGCAGCACCAACGTTGGCGAGCCTTCCGAAAAACCCTTTATGGCGGGTCTGACCTTTGAAAAGTGGGATCATACGCCCGAGGAAATCGCAGCATCCGATGCACGCATCTATGTGCGCCCGGTATACTCCGACACCAAAAAATCCTATGTGATTACCAAGATCGTTGACGGTCTTGCTGAGTCCGAGCAAATCGAATACGGCACCAAGGCCAGAGTTTCTGCGCCGGAAGTGCTCAACGAGCAGGAGTTTTCCTACTGGATCGCCCGTGCCAAGGACGACACCATGGACGACGTGATCGTCAGCTACTATGCGGACTACGATTTCTTCGTGACGATGAACGTCACGCTGGAAGCCGTTTACGGCATGGACAAGGGCAGCGGTATTGCCACCCGTGTGGCGGGCGACATTCCCAACTTTGAAAAGTCCTCGGTCACCATCTATGAGGAGCACAGCGTGACGCAGGACTACACCGTGCTGCAGAGCGGCCTGATCTTCACCAGAGATATCTCCATCGGCAACAGTGACACACGGTTTGTCATCAATCCGAACGAGCCCCTGATTCGCAAGGGTACCTCGATCTACACCGAGCGGTACGGTACATACGGCGTCAACATCACCAACTGGGCCGCCAGCAAGACCGACAGCAACGGCGAGACGATCAACTACTACCCGCTTTTGTTCCTGCGCTCCTACATTGTGGTGCAGGATCAGGACGGCAATGCCATTACACAGTATAGCCCGATCTATGTGGTCGATTACATCAATACCACCTTTGTTGGTGTCATCGAGGGCGACAACTACGAAGATCCCTTTGCTTAAATTTGTTTGTCTGCGGGAAGTTACGTAATTCCCGTTGGATAGAATAATGCTGAAAGGAGTACTCGAAATGCGCAATTATCTCAAGCCGGCAATGGAGATGGAAGCTTTTGAAGTGGAAGATATCATTACCGCTTCTGCCCCTGCGATTATCGTCAGCCCGGATCCCTCCGAGCCTGAAATCGACGAGTTCATGGCAGCTCCCGTCATCGATGCAGTCGATTTTAACTAATCTGCTGCACACCGCAGGCGGAGGTTGCCTTCGCCTGCATTTTCCGCGAATTGAAAAAGAGGTTGATTACATTGCAGTTTTACAGAAAGCCTGAATTGAATATCGAAGCATTTGATGTGGATGACGTTATCATGCTTTCCGCAGGCAATATTGTGCCCGGCTCCACGACGACCACAGCTGCCGAGACGACCACGGAAGAGATCTTCGGTCCCGATATCGAGCAACCTGACTGGGCGCCTGCACCGATCGATGCAATGGAGGAGCAGGAAATCATGGGTGCTCCGAACCCCATCCAGCAAAGTGAGCTTCCGTTTGACACGGAGGTTTGGGGCGGCAACCCGATTCAAGAGGGTCTTAACGCCTTGTACGAGAACTTCCTGGAGCATTTTTAATCTGACCTCATATACATATACTTTAGCTGAACGAATAGTTCTCTCTATTTGTTCAGCTTCTTTTTTTAGGACGACATTTTGCACCGCCATTTGTGTGATCGTGCCGGTCATCGGAGCATCCCCGGCGAGGACTTCCTTCCTTTTTCTGTCGTTTAGACTTCATTGACTAAAGGCACGCCATAAGACCTGCAAGTTTTCACAAAGGCTTGAGCGAAACTTTTCATCGTATAATAATCCCTGAAGAACCTGAATCATCTACCGTGTCAGAAAGGAAACCGCTATGAAGCTTCTTGTATTGGACGGCAACAGTATATTGAATCGTGCCTTTTACGGCATCAAACTCCTGACGACCAAGGACGGTCGTTTTACCAACGGTATCTACGGCTTTTTGAGCATTTTGCTTCGCCTGCGGGAGGAGTGTGCGCCGGACGGCATTGTGGCGGCGTTCGATCTGCGTGCGCCCACCTTCCGCCACAAAATGTACGCCGAGTACAAGGCAGGGCGAAAGGGAATGCCGGAGGAGCTGGCACAGCAGATGCCCGTTTTAAAGACACTGCTGCGTGCGCTGGGGTATGTGGTCTTGGAGCAGGAGGGATACGAAGCGGACGATATTTTGGGCACCCTTGCCCGTCTGTGCGAGCAGGATGCGGGCTGGCAATGCGTGATCGCCACGGGGGACAGGGACTCTTTGCAGCTGGTTAGCCCGGAGACCACGGTGCTTTTGGCGTCCACAAAAATGGGCAGACCCGTCACCGTGCGTTACACCCCGGACAAGGTCAAGGCGGACTACGGCGTCACCCCGGCGCAGATGATCGAGCTGAAGGCGCTCATGGGCGACAGCTCCGACAATATCCCGGGTGTAGCGGGCGTCGGTCAAAAAACGGCTGGGGATCTGATCGCCCGATTCGGCAGTATCGACTATATTTATGAAAACTTAGATTCCATCGACATCAAGAAAGGCGTCCGGGACAAGCTGGCGGCAGACAAGGACGCCGCCTATCTCAGCCGCACCCTTGGAACCATCTGCCGGGAAGCGCCCATTGAGACGAAGCTGGAAAGTTACCTGTGCTGCTCTCCAGATGTGCAAAAGGTGACGCAGATGCTCGCCGAGCTGGAGATGTTCTCCATGATCGAGCGCTGGAATCTGCCCGCCGTGGAGAGACAGACCCCTGTGCAGACGCCCCGCAAACGCATCGAAACAGAGGAAGCGTATGATTTCGACGCCATCTTGGCGGACCTGCGGCAAAGCGGACACGCCTATTTTGACTGCGTGTATGACGGCGGCTATATCGAAAAGCTTTTCCTGTACGCCAAGGAAAAGGTTTGGGTAATGTCCTGCGGGAGCATGCAGTTCCCCGCCTTTATGCACGATCTTCTGACGGATGCATCCATCCGCAAGCACGTCACGGACAGCAAAGCGCTGTATGCCTATGCACTGCGCAGTGGTGTAGAGGCGGTCGGCATCGACGATGATTTGATGCTGACGGGCTACATTCTCAACCCGTCCTCCAAGGATTACAGCGCCCTGCATCTGGCGCAGGAATACCGCATTGACCTGCCCGAGGCGGAGAACGAACAAGCGGCGGCGGTGGCAGTTTTGCCGGAATTGTTCCAAAAGATGCTCAGAGAGATTGCGGAAAACGGACAGGAAAAGCTGCTGCGGGAGATCGAGTTGCCGCTGGCGGCGGTGCTGGCAGAGATGGAGATTTGCGGCTTCGAGGTGGACACGGACGGCATCGAGCGGTTCGGCGTCACACTGGACGACCGTATTGCGCAGATCACGGACAAAATTTTTGCGCAGACCGGCTTTACCTTCAATCTCAACTCCCCGAAACAGCTGGGGGAAGCCTTGTTTGAAAAAATGGGTATCCCCTGCAAAAAGAAAACCAAGAGCGGCTACTCCACCAATGCGGATGTTTTGCAGGAGCTTGCCGTGGACTATCCTGTGGTGGAGGACATTTTGGAGTACCGCACCCTGTCCAAGCTCAAGTCTACCTATTGTGACGGACTGCTCAAGGTCATTTCCCCCGATGGACGCATCCATTCCACGCTGAATCAGACCGAGACCCGCACGGGACGCATCTCCTCCACGGAGCCGAATTTGCAGAACATTCCCGTGCGCTCCGATCTGGGAAAGGAAATGCGCCGCTTCTTCCGTGCGCAGGAGGGGTGTGTTCTGGTGGATGCGGACTACTCGCAGATCGAACTGCGTGTCCTGTCCGCTTTGGCGAACGATACCGCCATGCTGCAGGCATTCAACAACAATGCAGACATCCATGCCATCACCGCCTCCGAGGTGTTCCATATGCCGCTGGAGATGGTCACGCCCCTGATGCGAAGCCGTGCCAAAGCGGTCAATTTCGGCATCGTGTACGGCATCGGCGCCTTTTCGCTGGCGAAGGATATCGGCGTTACCCGCAGTGAGGCAGACAGCTACATCAAGGGCTATATGCGCCTGTATGAGGGCGTGGCGGACTATATGCAGCGCATTGTCGATACGGCGAAGGAGCAGGGCTATGCGCAGACCATCTTCGGTCGTCGGCGCTACCTGCCGGAGCTGGCGTCCTCCAACCACAATCTGCGTGCCTTCGGCGAACGGGTGGCACGGAATATGCCGATTCAGGGTACGGCGGCAGATATTATCAAAATCGCCATGATCCGTGTGCAGAAACGACTGCGTGCGGAGATCCCGTCGGCGAAGCTGATCTTGCAGGTGCATGACGAATTGATCGTGGAGGCGCCCGAGACACAGGCGCAGGCGGTGGCGAAGCTGCTGTGCGAGGAGATGGAAAACGCCGTGGAACTGCGTGTGCAGCTTTTGGCGGATGTGCACATCGGCAAAACTTGGTATGATGCGAAAGGATAAACCGTGAAGATAGGAAATCTGAAAATAGAGGGACACGCCGCACTGGCGCCCATGGCGGGGGTGGCGGATCGTGCACTGCGGGAGCTTTGTGTTTCCTACGGTGCGTCCTATGTCATCGGGGAGATGGCGTCCTCCAAGGGAATCAGTATGCAGGACCGAAAATCGGCATCGCTTTTGCAGCTCTCCGAGGCGGAGCGACCGGCGGGCGTTCAGCTGTTCGGGGATGATCCACAGATCATGGCAAGGGCGGCGGAAATGGCGATGGCGTATGCGCCGGACTTTTTGGACATCAATATGGGCTGTCCCGCACCGAAGGTTGCCGGAAACGGCGGCGGCAGTGCGCTGATGAAGCGGCCGGAGCTGGCGGCAGAAATCGTGGAAGCCTGCGTCCGGGCGGTGCCGGTACCTGTGACGGTGAAGATGCGCATCGGCTGGGACGAGACGCAGCTGAATGCGCCCTATCTTGCGAAACTGTGTGCGCAGGCGGGTGCGGCGGCGATCACCGTCCACGGACGCACCCGTGTGCAGATGTATGCTCCGCCGGTACATACCGACAGAATTCGGGAGGTCAAACAGGCGGTGCACATCCCCGTTATCGCCAACGGAGACGTGACGGACGGCGTGTCCGCCAAGGAAATGCTGGAGAAAACCGGGTGCGACTTTCTCATGGTGGGACGGGGCGCCCTCGGCAGACCGTGGGTCTTTGAACAGATCAGCGCCTACTTTGACAGGGGAGAGATGCTCCCGGAGCCGCCCATTGAGGAGCAGATGCGTGTCATGCTTTCGCACGTCGAAAAGATCTGCGCCTACAAGGGAGACTATATCGGGATGCGGGAAGCGAGAAAACACGCCGCATGGTACATCCGAGGCATCCACGGCGCCGCCGCATTCCGCAGTCGGATCGGTGCCCTGTCCTCCCTTGAGGAACTGTACGCCCTCGCCCGGGACGTGATCCGGGCGGCACAATAAAATAGGTTCATCACGGATTTTTGTGGGATTCAAAGTTTCGCTCAAGCCTTTTCAGACTGTCGAAAAAGTCCGGCGAAAGTTTGGTTGTACAAAGCGAAAGCCCTCCCTGCGAGGGAGGGTGGCGAGGCGTCAGCCTCGTCGGGAGGGTTTTTCGCCGACTTTTGCTGTCTGCGTGTGGCGACGTTTTGAACCCCTCAGTCTGCTGCGCAGACAGCTCCCCTCGCAGGGGAGCCAAACTGCCGGCAACATCGCCCTATCGCATACACGACCGTGCAGAGAAAATCGAAAACAGCGACACTGCACCGATTCGTGCCGCCCCTGCGTGCTTGCAGAAATCACTTTTTTTGACAAGCAAAACCGCCCGGCAGGAGCTCCGGCCGGGCGGTGGATTTATGGGGGTTATTCGATGGGGGTGGAGAGGGTTGCCCAAGTAGTGCTGTAAAGGGTCTGGGTCGTGCCGTCGGCCAGCTTGACGATCATGTACATTCTGCCGGTACGGGTAGCACCCGGAGCGACATTGTTGATGTTCATCTTGAACTGACCCTGTTCGGTCAGGGTGGTGCCGACCAGCTTCACGTTGGCCACACCGTTGACGGTGCCGCCGATGACGAAGTTGTCCGCATCGCACGCACTGCCGTCCTGATTGGTCAGCAGCATACCGAACTCTTCCAGCTGTGCCCCCTCGGGCAGGGTGATCTTGCCGCTGAACGCCATGGAGTATCTGCGATTGGTGACGGCAATATTCTCCTCACTGGCAGCATCCATCATAATGGACGCCGTCTTTTCCACGGCGGTATCCGTGTACACGGCGGTCAGGGTGATGTTGGCCGTCACCACGAAGGTGTAGACCGCATCATAGCTGACGGGGGTGCCGTCCGCACCGCCCTGCGCCCAGTAGGCAAACTGCTTGCCCTCCGGCGCCTCGGCGGCGGACACGGTGACCTGGGAGTAGGGGCTCACGGAAAGCCGGTCTCTGCCGTTGATCGCACCGTTTTCCACGGCAACGGTCAGCTTGGCGTCGCTCTTGACAAACACGGCCTTGATGGTCACGTCGTCGGTCAGCTCCACATTGTATGCGCCGTCCAGTACCACGACGGTGCCGTCCGCATAGACCATGGTCAGGCTCTGCAGCTCGTATCCGGACTTGGTCGCCACACGCATCTGGACGCTGGAACCGCCCGGTACGGTGACGGAACCTGCCTTGACGGGTGCATACACGCCGTCAATGTAGGTCTTGACCACGCCGCCCTCGGTGGTGGAGATCTTCAGTGCGCAATCCTTGCCCACAGGCGTGAACAGGTTGACGGTGTAGACGGTGTTCAGGGTGAAGGAGTAGATGTCGTTCTCCTCCTCGGCCTCGGCTGCCGCCGGTGCCGCCGCCGTCACATCCTCCAGCGTGTTCTCTTGGATCTCTGCCATGGTGGCATCCGCCACGGACATCAT
>JAQXLO010000050.1 GCA_029012165.1 Oscillospiraceae bacterium
AAACCTACACCGAAAGCACGCAAGACAGACTACATTGTCCGAATTTGAGGAAAGCGTATGAATCAAGAAAAGCTGTATCAGAAAATGCGGCAAACCCTGCGAGAACCTCCCGCATCGCTCGTTCCCCTGTCCACCGACGACCCGATGGTGTTCGACGAACAGGCAGAACTGAACCTCGTCCTATGGGGCGACCCGCAGGTGTCGTACATCATGCCCATGCGTGGGCACCAGCTCTCGCAGGTGTGTCAGGACCTTGCGAACGCAAAAGGCACTGCCGACGCACTGGTGCTATTAGGCGACCTCGCAGAGTACGGCATGGAGAGCGAATACCGCACGCTTTGCGATCTTCTGTCCGTTTGCTCGGACAAATTCGACCGCTTGCTGTGTATTCCCGGCAACCACGATGTGCGACTGCGCCCGTACAAAAAACAGGTGCGCAAGTTTCAGCGTTTCCTGCAAAATGCGCCCAAGGGCGTTTGCGGCGATGTCGATTCCTATTTACAGGTACAGACCGTCAAGGGCTACACGTTTATCCTGCTTGGCACCGACCGTGCGACATTCGAGGGCGCTTATTTCGGTACCGAACAATTACGCAAATTCGAGCAAGCGCTTGCCGCCGCAAACGGCAAACCTGTCTTTGTCTTTAACCATCAGACGCTCAAACGCACCAACGGTTTGCCGCACACATGGCTTGGCAAAGGCAAATGGCGTGGCTCGGTCGGCCGGGATTCCCACAAGCTAAAAGCCATTCTCGAAAAGTACAAGAATGTATTCTACATCTCGGGACATCTGCACTGGGAGACCAACCCGTACTCCTTTGAGGATCACGGAAACTACAAGGCATTGTCTGTCCCCGCCGTCGGTCCCTACAACCACGGCACGTCATGGAAAGACCCGCAAAGCTACGTTTTAAGCGTATACAAGGACAGAGTGGTCGCCAAGGCTCGGCTGTGCATGCAGGGAAAATACATGGATTCCTGTGCCCCGAACGCCGAAATCGTGATACCGCTGGACTAAATCGGAAATACCAAACACCCCTTGAAGTGCAAGGCTTCAAGGGGTGTCGCTTATGGGATTAGATCGTCAGCTCGTTATGTCCGATACAAAGCATCTTTTCACTCCCGCCGTGGCGGAATGTGGCATACACGCCGTCGCACAGGTCAACAGAAACAAAGATTTTGCCGTTTTCCTTTTTCCAATCGACGGATATTTTGCCGTGCGGTGTGGTGATATGTCCTTTTGCAAAGGTCAGGCAATCCGCAAAGCACGGCTCGATCACAACACGGTCAAAGCCGGTCGAGCCGTCCTGTTGGCGAATGCCCAAAATGTATGTATACAAATACAGCGTGGACGCACCGAACATCGGGTGGTTGTGGGACGATCTGCCGTCCCAATCCTCCCAAAGCGTCGTTGCACCCGCACGGCGCATGGTCTCGAACGACACCGTGTTCTTATTCGCAAGCAAGGCGGTGGCGAGATTGCCGTGTCCGCTCTTGTACAGCTCGTTCAAAAGAATGTAGGTTCCGAAAATGCCCGTATCAAATTCGCCGAGCTGCGTATACTTTTTGACCAAGTTGTCGAGCGTAGCTTCGTTGCCGATGCCGCAGGACAGTGCAAACGCATCTGCGCCCTGCAACCCGTCGAGGCAGGAATTTGTTTCGGCACCGAAGTATTTTTCGGCAAGCGCTTCCCGATGGGCGGCGATCCACTGCTTGTAACGAGTACAATCCTTGCCGAGTACCTCGGCGGCATCGCACAGCATCCCGAGCTGGTCGATATACATTGCCGTATTGACAAACGGTTCGGGGATGGCAATCTTTTGCGGCGTACACCAGTCGCCCAAGCACCAGCCGTCCTTTTCCTCCCGAACGATGATCCCGTCCGCACAGCGGGACTGCATGTACTCGGCGAACTTTTCCATGCGGGGGTACATCCACGAGAGCATGGCTTTGTCGCCGTAATGCTTGTAGTAAATCCACGGTACCGTAATGATAGCGCCGCCCCATCCGGCAGGACCGCCGCCACCGCCGGCAAACGGCGCCGTATGCTGGACGTGACCTGTATTCGGGTCTTGGCAATCCCGAATGTCGGCAATCCATTTGCGGTAAAAGCGCTTGGCGTCAAACTGCGTCATCACCGCATCGCACGCAAGCTGTCCGTCGCCGGTATAACCTAAGCGTTCCCGATGCGGACAATCCGAGGGAATACACCCGTGCATATTGCCCTGCTGGCTATTGATGAACGCCCTTTGGTACCAGTTGAGCGTATCGTCACTGCACACAAAATCGGCAGTCAGCGGCACGTCTGCATGAATCACCCGTACCTCGGTGGGCTCTGCGTTGTTGGTCACGGAGAAATAGCGCAAGCCGTACCAGCAAAAAAACGGGTGATACTCCCGCTCGCTGTCGGTAACGAACGTCGCCGTCTGTCGCTGTTCACCGTAGCCGACAGAGGTATTGTCGAGGTTACCGTCCTCGGCGAGTTCCTCGGCGCACTCCAATGTCACCGTCTCCCCCGCCCGATCACAGCGAATGACGGGGTAACCTGCGCAATTCTTTTCGACGGCATATACGGTGTAGTCGTCGAATCGTTTGACGACGGTCGGCTTCAAAATCGCCTGCACCTTGTCCGTCGGACAGTCAGCGATATAATACTCCGTCTTGGGCGCAGAGATATTTTTCGGCCGCTGCCACCCGTCCGTGCGTGCGGACAGTGTATTCCACTTGCGGTCGAAATCGGTATAGTCCTGCGTTTCGCCGAAGTAGAGATTCGCCTTTTTGAAAAAGCCGTTTTGGTACAGCACCGAGCCGTCCGAGCACACCGTTCCGCTTGGCTTTTGCAGGGAGTAGCACAGCTTGATGTCGCCGTAGGACACATTGCCCTCCGCCCGA
Source organism: Oscillospiraceae bacterium (assembly GCA_029012165.1). GTDB lineage: Bacteria > Bacillota > Clostridia > Oscillospirales > Acutalibacteraceae > UBA1425. The sequence goes on from JAQXLO010000050.1 coordinate 2,892, forward strand.
CGGTCATTCTGGTGATAAAAACCGCCGCCGACCATCACGCCGAGTACATTTTCACCCTCGGCAAGCAAGTTCGTGACATCGTAGCGCATACAATAAATGCGGAAGTTTCGCTCGTCGTTGAGCGGGTAAACGAGCGTCATATTGGGACGGTCGTGATAGTCGGAATTGGGCGGGACAAACTCGTCCGTACCGACTCTCTGTCCGTTGATATAGGCGATAAAATAGCCCAGTCCGCAAATCGTCAGCGTCGCTTTTTCGCCCTGCTTCGCCGTGAATACCGCACGAAACAGCGCCGCATCCGCCTCCTGTTCGGGGGAGAGCCACCGTGCATCCCCGAATATTTCCTTATGCGTCATACTTAACCCTCGTATTCACGAATCCACTCGACCATGTCCCGCACGGACTGCTCGACGGACATGGGCGCATAGCCCAGCTCCGTCTTGGCCTTTTCGATGGAGAAGTTGCAGTTGGACAGGAGCTTGCGAATCGAATAACGGGTAAACAGAGGTGTGGCCTTGGACAGCTTATAATAAACCTCCATGACCGGTGCCGCAAGGCTGACAATGCCCTTGCCCATGCGGATCTTCGGGCACTTTTTGCCGCAAACCTTCGCCACTGTGGCGATGAAGCCGTTGGTCGTGATCTGCTGTCCGCAAAGGATATAGCCCTCTCCCCTGCGTCCCTTTTGCGCCGCAAGGTACATACCCATCGCCACGTCACGGACATCGACGAAGTTGTAGGCGCCGAATCCCAGCGACACGGGGAAGTTGCCGTGCACGAACATTCGCACCATCTCGCCCACGGCAGAAACCTTGAAATCGTAGGGACCGATGCAAGCACCGGGATAGACGACAACGGCGTCCAAGTCGGACTGCTTGACGGTGTCAAAGATATAGTTGGTTGCTGTCGCCTTGGTTTTGGCGTAAGTGCCATCCAGAGCGTCGGGATCGAAGCGATCTACTTCACGCATCACTTGATTGCCCGGAATCGGAATATAGGCATCCACAGAGGACGCATACACCAGTCTGCGCACGCCGCACTTCTGACAGGCTTCCACCACGTTCTTTGTCCCGCCGAAGTTGACGTTCCAAACAGCGGCATCGTTGCCGGTATTGATGTCGATCAGACCGGCAAGGTGATACACCACATCCGCACCCTCGAACGCCTTTTCGAGAGACTGCGGGTCCGTCACGTCGCCGTACACCTTTTCGCACTCGATGCCGTCAAAAATATCGGTGTCCTTGCGGATCAGGATGCGCACCCGTTCACCCCGATCTGCAAGAAGCTTTAAAAGTGCATAGCCGATATGGCCCGTTGCACCGGTCAAAACACTGAGAGAATCGCCCATAGTACAAAGTCTCCTTTACATTTTTTCTCATTATACCATATTACTTCCAAACTTTACAAGAAAAATATCGACTTTTTTCGTATTGCTTGTTGAAAAAAGAGACGATATGTTGTATACTATTTTTATATTTTTAAGGAGGGAAAAAAATGAAACACAACACCCGTTTTACACTCAGAATTCTTTCTGCCTGCATCGCATCCTTTCTGATTGCATGCAGCTTTGCCGGATGCGGCTCCGATAAAACCGTCAACGCCACCACCGAGTCTGAAGTGTCCGTCACCGAAGCTGTCGAGACGACTGCGGCAATTGAGCCTGTTTCCACGGAAGCGCAGACAGCCGAATCTTCTGAACCGGCAGCAAACACCACACAAGCCGTTTCTGCCGAGGAAACCACAGAAGCGGAAGCGAAAAAGCCCGAAACCAAGGCGGAGATCGTCGCACTGTACAATGACGCTGCCAACAGCGCCAAAACAGACAGCAAGAGCATTTTGCAAAACTACTCCATCAGCACCCAAACCAAGGATGCTTCCATCAGCAACAAGATGCTTGAGGGCATTGCCAACAAGCTCATCAGCGCCAACATGGGGCACAACAAGGCCAAGGACAACAAGCTCTGGACAACGCAGGCCGAGAAGAATGCCAACTTCGTTGTTGAGGGTCAGACTTGGGCAAGCAAGCTGACCGAAGCCGATATTGCCGGCGCCACCTGCGAGGACAAGGGCGACTACTACAAAATCACGCTCAAGCTTGTGGACGACACCACGCCTAACCTGAAGATTGGCAGCGGACACGCAGGCAAAGGTATCTCCATCGTCACCAAGGATGAAATCGTCAAGGGCGCAGGCTCTCTGGGCATGAGTGTCATTGAGGAACCGAGCATCAAGGTTACCTACAAAAACTGCAAGATCGTCGCCACCATCGACAAGGAAACCGGCAAACTGCTCACCGGCAACTACTACCAGGATTGGACGCTGGCACTGACGGCGCTGGGCATTGATGTCGAAGTCTCCTTCGGTCTCGAAAACGACTACAAGATCAACTGGTAACACATCCACATCTTTCATACAGAAACGCCATCCGCTAAAAAGTGGATGGCGTTTTTGGAGTTTTATGCGCCGATTCTTGCGGAAACTTCCTGCGGCATCTCCTGCACGGCGGTGAAGGTTTTGCCGTCCACGGTCAGCATCCCGCCGCCGCAGACATAGGCAAAGGATTCCATGTCCTCTGTACCGGGGAAGAGGGTGATTTTTTGCACATCCCACTCGATCGGGTAGGCGCTGTCGGTGATCCAATATCCGCTGAAATCAAGATTCAGGACAATATACTCCTCCACCGTGCCGTCCGTGTGCCTGAACACACGGGTCTGCGCCTGTACGTCGGTTGCCGTTGTCGCCTCTGCAAGGGCATCGGCGATGTCGTCCTTCGTGTCTGCCGAGGACAATTCTGCGCTTTCGGATGGTGTTGCAGACGATGCCGCCGGTACATTTTTGCCGCAGGCGGCAAGGCTCACCGGCACAAGCAGGCACAACAAAGCCGCACATATTTTTTTGAAAAACATCCCATTCTCCTTACGGAAAAGAGCACAGGCACACCGCCCATGCTCTTTTCTTTTATTGATTATTCAAAGTAACGCACCGCACTGCGGAACAGACCCATGTCGTATTCGCCGGCAACATTCTGGTACAGACCGTCCTCGAAGCGTTCGGAGTGTCCCATCTTGCCCAGAACACGACCGTCGGGCGAAGTAATGCCCTCGATGGCGCACACGGAACCGTTGGGGTTGAAGCGGATGTCCATGGTGGCGTTGCCGTCGAGGTCAACGTACTGCGTTGCAACCTGACCGTTTTCAATCAGCTTTGCGAGCATCTCGTCGGAAACGATAAATTTACCCTCGCCGTGAGAGATCGGGACGTTGTACACGGCACCCGGTTCCGCCTCCATAAGCCACGGGGACTTGTTGGACGCCACACGGGTGCGCACCATGCGGGACTGGTGGCGACCGATGTCGTTGTAGGTCAGGGTCGGGCAAGTCTCGTCGGTGTCAATGATCTTGCCGAAGGGCACAAGTCCCAGCTTGACCAGCGCTTGGAAGCCGTTGCAGATACCCGCCATCAAGCCGTCACGGTTTTCTAAAAGGTCGGTCACGCCCTCTTTGATACGGCCGTTGCGGAAGAAAGCCGTAATAAACTTTCCGGAGCCGTCCGGCTCGTCACCGCCGGAAAAGCCGCCCGGCACAAAGACGATCTGCGCCTGTTTGAGCTTCTCGGCAAACTGCTCCACACTGCGGGAAATGCCGGAGGACGTGAGGTTGTTGATAACGAAAATCTCGGGTTCTGCGCCTGCCGCCGCCAACGCTTTGGCAGTATCGAACTCACAGTTCGTACCCGGGAACACGGGGATCAGCACACGAGGCTTCGCCACATGAATTTTCGCTTTGGGATGGTTATCCGCCTTGTAGGTGATGTTGTGCACTGCCTTGGAACGGACTGTGCAGTTGCAGGGGAACACGGGCTCCAGCTTCTGCTCGTAGTCGCAGAGCAGAGTTTCCAGCGAAACTGCCTTGCCGCCCATAGTGATCTGTCCGTCATCGGTGGTATAGCCCACCACCGTACCGACCGGCTCGTCGGTTTCCAGCAGGAAGGCGCCGTAGCAGTAGCCGAACACCTCGCCCATTGTCATGCCATCGTCAAATTG
>JAQXLO010000051.1 GCA_029012165.1 Oscillospiraceae bacterium
GTCTATCATGCGAAATTCCATGTGCATTCTCCTTTGCTGTGTTGCTTTAAATTATACCACAGATCCTTCCATTTGAAAAGTCCGTTTTTTGAATTCGTATACATTTTATATATATGCCTTTCCGGCGTGCAAAAATGCAGACGAAATCGACAGTTTCCGACAGCGCTCCGGGCAAGGCGTTTCTCGAGGTTTTTGGGTGCATTTTGTTCCCCGGGAGAAATATTTATTTTTCCAAATTCCCATCATTTTAAAAGAGCACTTCCACATTTTTCCGAAAAAGACGTTGATTTTTGCCCCTTTATTTTTCTTATTGCGACAGAAAAAAAGCGTTATTTTACTTGCATTTCCTCTTGAAAAACGGCACATTTTTTCCGCTTTTTGCAGCCGCTTTTCTGCCACTTTTTCGGGTGGTTTTCCGGCAAAAAGCCGTATGTTTTTTCATCTGATTCTTAAAAATAAATTTTTACATTTTTGTAGAATACTGTAAATATTTGTAAAATTTTAGGTCATTTTTTGCCTCAAAACCGCATTTTTGAAGTTTTTTGAAATTGCACAAAGTTTTAGTTCCAAAATAAAATATTTCGACAGGGTATGTTTTATTTTATTCCGAATCAGAAATTTGACTTTTCACCTTTTTGTGCAAGTTGTACAAAATTACCCCGCTCAAAAAATTTGACAAATGAAAAATTGGACAATATAATGACAGGCGCTTAAGGGAGCCCCGACATTCAGGACGTAAAAAAGCACGCATGAAGCATCCACATGGAACACCGTTAAGGAGTGAAATCAGATGACGAACCACGCTTTTCAAAAACTGAATAGACGAAAACATCCTGCCGCAAAAAGAATCTGCATCGGTGCAGCCGCCGCAACGGCATTCATTGCCTCGCTGACGCTCACCTTCTCCTCCCTCGCCGCTACGGTCTACAGCGTCAAGGTTGCGGGAGATCCCGCCGTGCAGGTAGAGGTACACACCTTCCGCAAAGATCCCGTACACGTTGTGCGGCACGCAGGCATTTCTCTGGCCGAGGACGACCTGATCGGTGTTGCCTCTGTCAACGGCGGCGATAACAGCGCTCTGACCGTATACAAAAGCGGACAGACCTCCATCGAGGTGGACGGTCGGGAACACATAGTCGAGACCAACGGCAGCGTTGCAAACACCCTCGCCAGCGGCGGCATCACCCTCGACCACGGCGATACGATCAGCGTCGATTTGGGTTCCATCGCCTATGACGGGCTGGAGATCAACATTGACCGTGCCTTCGACGTGTTTGTGGAGGACGGCGACAACACCTACACCTACCGCACCACAGGCTGCAAGGCCGGCGAAGCGGTCTACGCCATGGGGCTTGTCCTCGAGGACGGCGACGAGCTGAGCGTTGCGCCGGAGACCTTCCTCTCCGAGGGCGACACGGTCGAGGTGCTGCGCTGTACCTATCAGGAGCGCATCGCCGAAGAGGATATTGACTTCGGCACGACCGTCATTCGTGACAACAGCCTTTTTGAGGGACAGAGCAAAATAATATCCAAAGGCGTCCCCGGCACCCAGCAGGTCACCTACCGGGATAAATACCTCGGCACGAGCTGCGTTGCCTCTGAGCCCATTGTTTCCACGATCCTCACCGAGCCGGTCAACGAGGTCAAGGCTGTGGGCACCAGAGTTTTCTCCGTATCGGGCAAAGTGCCCATCTCCAACCTCTCCCTCCCGGATGGGTTTGCGCTGGACGAAAACGGTGTTCCCGCCAACTACTCCTCTTACTTTGACGGCATCGCCACCGCTTACTACGGCGGCGGCATCACCGCTTCCGGCAGACCTGCGGCCGTCGGCTATGTCGCCGTTGACCCCAAGGTCATCCCCTACGGCACCGAGCTTTGGGTGGCTTCTCTGGACGGCGAATACGTCTACGGCTACGCCATTGCCGCCGACACGGGCGGATTCGTCAAGGGCGGCTGGGCAGACATGGATCTGTATATGAACACCGAAAGCGAATGCTGGCAGTTCGGGATTCGAGGCGTACGCATTTATATTCTCTGATAACATGGAACCGTTCCACACCTTGTGGGACGGTCTTTTTTCTTGACAGAAACAGCGCTCCATGCTATAATACAAAGTGATTTTTTGTACATTAAGGAGTGGCGAGCATGAATACAGACAATCTCTGCATGGGCTGTATGCACGAGATCGGTCGTGAAAAGCAGTGTCCCCACTGCGGCTTCCAGGTCGATTCCCTGCAGGTCACGCCCTATCTGCCGATCCGTACCGTGGTCGGCGGTCGGTATATCATCGGCAAGCTTCTCGAATACAACGGCGAGGGCGCAAGCTACATCGCCTTTGATACCACGGCACAGAAGGCCGTCTGTGTGCGTGAATATTTCCCCTTGGGGCTGGTCAAGCGCGGCATCAACGATGTGGACGTCATTCCGCTGGCCGGCAACGAGACCGTATACGCCGAATGCGGGCAAAGCTTCCTCGACCTGTGGAACAAGCTCAGCCGCCTCTCCGGCGCCGCAGGCATCGTCCGGGTGTTTCAGGTACTCAAGGACTACGGCACCGTATACGCCGTCTATGAAAACATCGAGGGGATCACCCTGCGGGAATTTCTCCTCGGCAGCCGCACCGGCTACATCTCCTGGGACAAAGCCCGCCAGCTTTTAATGCCCGTGCTTTCCGCTCTGGGCACACTGCACAGCAACGGCATCATCCACCGTGGCATCTCTCCGCTGACGCTGGTCATCGGCGGCGACGGCAAAATGCGCATCACCGGATTCTGCATCCCGCAGGTTCGCACCGCCCGCAGTGAATTGCAAGCGCAGCTGTTCCCGGGGTACGCCGCCATCGAGCAGTACGGCTACAAGGGACAGCAGGGTCCGTGGACGGACGTCTATGCCTTCGGCGCCGTGCTGTACCGTGCGCTCATCGGCACCGACCCCATCGAAGCCACCACCCGTGTCACCAATGACCGCCTGATGGTTCCGGGCAAGTTTGCCGAACAGCTCCCCGCCTATGTCATCAACGGTCTGGTCAATTCCCTGCAGATTTTGCCCGAGGATCGCACCCGCACCATCGAGCAGCTTCACGCCGAGATCACCGCTTCCCCAGCCGCCGCCATTGCGGAGGAAAGCTATGTGGAGCGGCGCACCGCCCAGCCCGAACATCCACGCAAGCCTGCGCCTCAGCCTGCGGGCAAGCCCCAAAAGAAAAACTCCGGCTTGTCCACGGCCATCAAGGCCGCCGTGCTGTGTGTGGTGATCGGCCTTGCCGCCTTTGTGCTCATCAGTGCAACCATCCTGCCCGAGGAGTACAACGTTTTCAGCTCCATCGGTCTCGGCGCCGACACCACCGAGGCGGTCTCCGAAAATCACGAGATGGTCAACGTCCCGGACTTCCGCACCAAGAGCTACACGGAGGTCATCGTCAGCGACTACTACAAGTCACGCTTCACCTTCACCAAGGAGGAAGTCAACAGCGAAGATGTGGAGATGGGCTATATTATCGACCAAGACGTCCAGCCCGGCACTGAGGTTCCCGCCGGTACGGCGATCCGCCTGACTGTCAGCAAGGGTGCGGAAAAGATCATCCTGCCGAATGTGCTCGGGCAAAACTTCGACGATGTATATCCCATGCTCACGGAAATGGGCTTTGTCGTCACCAAGAGCGAGCGTGCCAATGACGGCTCCCATCCGGCGGGCGAAATCATCCAAATGAGTAAAACGCCGGAAGTTAAGTACGAAAAGGGCGAGCGTGTCACCCTGCAGGTCTACGAAGCGCCCTTAACTGAAGCGCCGACCACGACGACCACCACCACGACGACCACCACAACGCTGCCACCCGAAACAGACGTGGAAACGGTTCCCTATGAGGCGGGCAACAGCCCGGAGGACACGGATCAGGAGTGACAATGATGCAAAGAAACATACTGGTGATCGACGGACAGGGCGGGCGCATCGGTCGTGAGATCATCGAACGGCTCAAAGCGCAGTGCCCGAGCGTCTGCCTTACCGCAGTCGGCACCAACAGCATGGCCACCGCCGCCATGCTCAAGGGCGGTGCGGATCAGGCCGCTACGGGGGAGAACGCCGTTATTGTCAATGCCGCCAAAGCAGACATCCTCATCGGTCCTGTCGGGATTGCGATCGCCGATGCGCTCTTGGGGGAGATCACCCCCGCTATGGCGGTCGCTGTCGGTCAAAGTCCCGCACTCAAATTGCTGATTCCCGTCAATCAGTGCAGCAACATCATCGTCGGTGTCGGAAAGCTTTCCGTCAAGGCGATGCTGGACGATGTCATCGACCGTGTCCAGGCGGCAATCGAATAACGCTGCACACCGCAAAACCATAATCCAAAAAGCAGAGACTTTCCCGAGACAAAACTCGGAAAAGTCTCTTTTTTGGTTCATCACGGTTTTTGTGGAATTTAAAGTTTCGCTCAAGCCTTTGGGAAGGCTTGACAGCTTGTCGAAAAAGTGATTTCTGCAAGCACGCAGGGGCGGCACGAATCGGTGCAGTGTCGCTGCTTTCGATTCTCTCTGCACGGTCGTGTATGCGATAGGGCGATGTTGCCGGCAGTTTGGCTCCCCTGCGAGGGGAGCTGTCTGCGCAGCAGACTGAGGGGTTCAAAATGCCGCCGCAAGCAGACAGCAAAAGTCGGCGAAAAACCCTCCCGACG
>JAQXLO010000052.1 GCA_029012165.1 Oscillospiraceae bacterium
AAAGTGATTATTTATTCAATCCCTTTTAATGCCTCTATTTCCGAACGATCCACTTTGATATGTCCGTCCCGCACTGTTTTGACATCCCGGCGATGGCAGACAATCGGTGCGGCATCGGGTTTGGAATCCAGACGAACTTTCAGCGTTCCGGTGAGCAGGTTGTTCTCCACAACGGTACCCTTTCCGTCCGCCGTGTTGACGATTGCACCCACCTTCGGCGTGACACGCAGCAGATGCTCATACGCCTCCTGCTCGTACTTCAGACAGCACATCAGTCTGCCGCAGGTGCCGCTGATTTTAACGGGGTTCAAAGAGAGACCTTGTTCCTTTGCCATTTTGATCGAAACCGGCTGGAAATCTCCCATATAACTGCGGCAGCAGAATTCTCTGCCGCAGATGCCCAGTCCGCCAAGTTTTTTGGCTTCGTCCCGTACACCGATTTGGCGCAGTTCGATTCTTGTACGGAACACGGAAGCCAGATCTTTCACCAGTTCCCGGAAGTCCACACGTCCGTCCGCAGTGAAATAGAACAGGATCTTCCCGCCGTCAAAGGTGTATTCCACATCGACCAGCTTCATCTCCAGCTTGTGCTTTTCGATTTTATCCTGACAGATATTGAAGGCGTTGATTTCCTTTTCCTTATTTCTCTCGACGGCTTTCAAGTCCTCCTTGGTGGCCTTGCGAATGACTGGCTTCAGGGGATGCACGATCTCCTCTTGCGGCATATCCTGATTGGCCAGTGCGATTTCGCCGCATTCAATGCCCCGTGCCGTCTCCACGATGACATTTTCGCCGACTTGAAATTCTATATCTTTGGGGTCAAAGTAATACACTTTGCCGACTTCCTTAAAACGAACGCCGATAATCATTGCCATAGTAATTTATATCCTTCCGTATTGATCGGTCAATAACTGAGCACAAAACAAGGTGATCAGAAGGTTGCCGTTTAGATTGCTCTGGATCGAATCCAGCATATTGGCGCAAACGTCGATCACGCAGACCAGTTTGCTTTTTGGAAAAAGACTGCTGATTTGTTCAACCGTTTCATCTGCCGGCAGATCTGCAACTTTGTTGACCAGAGCAAGCTCTGCCAAACTGCGCATTTCCTGACAGCAAAGGGCGAAAAAAGCCTTGTCTTTCTCAAATTGGGCAGTCTCTTTTAAAACATCCCATTCTTTTTTTACTGCGACATTTTTTAGGATGCTGCATGCAACTGTCCGTGCCTTTTCCAGATCAGCCGTATCGGCTTGGTTCTGTTCCTGCGGGCAGGTGTATACTGTTACACGGGAAAGAACAGTGTCCAGCATGGCGCTTTGAGACGGACAGGTCAGGACGAAGTGCACATAATACGGCGGTTCTTCCAAAATCTTGAGCAGGGCATTTTGTGCCCCGGCCGCCATCGCCTGCGTGTTTTCGAGAACAAAAACCTTCCTCTCGGCCTCGTTTGGCAAAACACTCGCCAACCGGCGAATCTCCCGCACAGTGTCCACCTTGAAGCTGCCGACCGTTGCGCCCCCGGAATAAAGCAGAATGTCCGGATGCGCATCGGCGTTCGCCTTGATGCAGTTGGAGCAGGCGTCACACGGTGCCGCTTGCGCACTGCACACCAACGCCTTGGCAACAGAGCAAGCAAGCTCATGGCGATCCTCCGGCGAGCCGCCCTCCAGCAAAACGGCGTGGGACAACTTTCCATTTTGCAGATCGGACAGAATCTGCCCCAGTACCTTTTCCATATTACAGTTTCACGAATTTGTCCACATCGACAACAAAGACCGTAGCGCCGCCAACATTGACTTCCACCGGCACAGAGGTGAAAAACTCTGCGTTGAACGTTGTGGATGCCTGGACGATCTGCTTGCGCTTGCAGCTGAATTTGCCGATGATCTCGATCAGCGAATCCACCTTGTCCTCCTCGACGCCGATCAAAAGCGTGGAGTTACCGGCACGCAGAAAGCCGCCGGAGGTGGAAAGTTTTGTTGCGCTGAATCCGGCTTTGGTGATTTCAGACAGAACAGTCGGACAGTCATCGTTATTGATGATTGCAATTACCAGTTTCATGAGAACCTCCATTGAATAAATCAAGATTGCGTTCAATTATTTTTGCGCCTCGCCAGCCATATGCCCTGCCCTGCAGTGCATCCCCGTGCTCGGCACGAACTTTTGCGCCGTTTAAAAAAAGATCGATCTCCGTCTTGGCTGCACCGACATTTTTGGGGCAGGCTTTTTGGCAGATATCACAGCCCCATGCACAGCCTGTTGCACGAATCAAATCTTCCTGCTCAGGCGTCAGGGGCTTTTTTTGCTGGGAAATGGCAGAGAGACATTTCTCTGCACGAAAACCATCCTGCGTCAAAGCGCCGGCGGGACAAGCTCGAATGCACAAATCGCAGTCATCGCACAGGGATAGTTCTCTGGATGCCGGCCGTAAAGACATAGTGGTGATGATCTCGCCGATAAAAACCCATGAGCCATAGTGCTCCGTGAGCAAAAGTCCGTTTCTCCCCTTGGAGCCCAATCCAGCTTTTTGTGCGGCGTACACTTCGGAAATGGGAGAATTGCCGCAAAAGGCTTCAAACTCTTCGTCGGGATAGGCGCTTTTCATTTGCAAAGCGGCGCCCTGTAACCTTTCCTGCATAAAGTCGTTGTAATCCGGGACGACGGCGTAGCGAGAAATGTTGGAGTTTTCATAAGCTTCCTCCCCCAGATAATAGGGAAACAGCGCCACAAGAATACTCTGCGCCTTTGAGGGGATTCGCTTTGCGGCACGACAAGGGAGAATATGATCCCGAAACGGATCAAAGGCACAAACGCCCCAAAGCGGAGAGACCTGATCCATAATTGTTTGGATATGATGCAAAAGAAATCTTCTCCTTATCCGGGAAAACTCATTGCCAGCGCAATCATTGCCGGCATGGTCACGATAGAAATCAAACTGACGGCGCTCACCGTCTGTGCCGCAAGACCGGTATCTTTGTCATATTTGGCGGCAAACATAACCGTATTGTTGGCAGACGGTGCACTGGCTGTCAAAACCAGTGTTGCAAGCAGCGTACCTCGAATGCCAAAAAGGATATAGAACCCCAGCAAGATCAACGGCAAAAGAATGAGCTTGCACAAAGCAACTAAAGCAATCTTCTTTTCCCGGAGCATGGTCCGAAAATCTGCGTGTGCCAGGTATGTGCCGAAGATCAGCATGGCGAGGGGCGTATTCATGTCGGACAGATACTGCACCGGCTGCAGTAAAACCGTGGGAAGCTGCAGATTGGAAAAATACAGCGGCAATCCGACGATCACGGCAATGACCCCGGGATTGAGAAGAATCTTTTTCCAGTCAAAAGCGCCCTTGCCTTCCTGATCGGCCGTCATGACATAAATGCCGTATGTGAAAGCGCAGACCTGAAAGGCGACAATAACGGCTGAACAGAAAAAGACACCCTGCGTGCCGAGAACCGCATTGGTCAGCGGCAATCCCATATAGCCGCAATTTCCGAACACGGCGGCGTAGCGAAAAACGGCGTTGCGTGCTTTGTCTCCTTTACGAAAAAGGGGAACAGAGATCAGTGCGGCAACAAGATGCATCAGCATTCCGCAGCCGATGGCGATCAAGAGATTCTTGGTGTTGCTTGCCGTGTTGTCCATGGTGAGAAAGGACTGCACGATCACGCAAAATGTGATGACGTAAAAGAGAAGATCCGTGCAGGCCTTCGCCGTTTTCTCCGTGAATAAATGTACCTTGTCGCACACGGCGCCAACAGCTACAAGAAGATATAGGATCACTACCTGTTTTGCAGCGATCATCATGTTGGAAAGGAACATATTTATTCGGCGTCTTCTTTCTTGGAACGGACTGCCTGACGGAACACCTTGGAGCGATCCACCAAAGCATAGAGAACAAACGCCGCCATCGTGAGATCGACCACCTCAATGGAGGAGTCTGCGGCAATGCGCTCGCCGTGACCGAGGATCGTCACCACAAGACGTGGCACAAAACAAACCAGACAGAACAATGCCGCCGGAAGCCCGTATGCAAACAGTTTCCATTCCAAACCCTGCGCATTGACCTTGGCAGTGACCTGCGCATACGCCATGAAGAACATCATCAGGAAAACGATCATCAGAAGTTCCAGGAAAAGCTCCGAAACGTTCAAAAAGCTGATCTTGCGCATAAAGCGGTGCATGATGCGGAAAATTGTCCAGAAAACAGGCATGATCGCCAGCAGCTTGTATTCGGACGGATCCTTGCCGGTGAGAAGGGCAATGGCCAGCATGATGAAGAAAATTGCAGACACAACGGCAAAGAATGCCTCCAGACCCATGGCGGTTGCACCCGATTTAGACAGGTAGGACATCAGCGTGGTGCTTTGTGCCGTTGTGGAATAGGCAAAATACAGATCGGAAAATGCGCTGTATCGAGTGATCGCATTGACAGCAAGACCGCCGGCCGTGAGAAAAGAAATCACGCCGCCGACAACTTTTTTCTCCCCCTGATCCTCTGTTTTTCCCAAGCCGTTTTTGTGCAGAAGAGACACAAGGATCGGTAAAACAGTTCCCAGTGCAAGCACTGCATACAGAATGGGAATGGAAAAATGGGCAGCATTGACCCAAAAACCGGTGTCCGGCTGGATATTTGTCATCAGTTGAAACACACGAAGAGGCAGTGCGATAATGACGGACACAATAAAGAAAATAAACAATATAAAGGGGTTTACGGTTTCGTATTTTTGGTTATTCAAAATGATCGTCACCTTTCTGTTTTACTGAAAATCAGCTGCGTTCTTCTTTGGGGATATAGTCGAGGTCTGCCGTATAACCCTCCATACGGTCGCCGATAGGGTAATAGCGCTTCGGCAGGGAAACGCTCTTATAGGCAGGACGGATGATCCTGCCGCCGGTCATCAGTTCTTCCATGCGATGTGCAGACCAACCGGCCATCCGTGCCACACAGAACAGTGGCGTGAATAAATCTTCCGGGATATGCAGCATATCATAGATCAAGCCGGAATACAGATCCACGTTGGCACAGACCTTTTTCTTGCTCCCCTTCACTTTTTCAAAAACCTCCGGGGTCAGGCGCTCCACCATATCAATCAGATTGAACTGCTCCATATAATCGTTCTTTTCTGCAAAGGCTTTAGCATTGCGCTTAAGGATCACGGCTCGGGGGTCGGACAGCGTGTAAACTGCGTGACCCATACCGTAGATCAAACCGGAGCGATCTCCCGCTTCCTTTTTCAAAATCTTGCAAAGGTATTCCGCAACCTGATCCTCGCTGGTGACATCTTCCACGTCCCTGCGGATGAAATCCATCATTTCCCGCACCTTCAGGTTGGCGCCGCCGTGACGGGGACCTTTCAGGGAGCCGATGCCGGCGGCGATCGCCGCATAGGTGTCGGTGAGGCTGGACGTCAAAACCCGTGTGGCAAAGGCAGAGTTGTTGCCGCCGCCATGCTCGGCGTGCAGAATCAAAGCAAGATCCAGCAGCTTAGCTTCTTCGTCGGAGAACTCCTTGTGGGAACGAATGGTGCGCAAAACCGTCTGCGCCGTCAGGTACTCGGGCTTTACCGGGTGTATGTACATACTTTTGTGGTAATAATGGCGGCGCTTGACCTGATAGGCGTAGGCCATGATCATCGGCATCTGGGCAAGAAGCTGTACAGATTGACGCAGAACATTTTCAATGGAGGTATTCTCCGGGTCGGGATCGTAGGAATACAGGGAAAGTACGGAACGGGAAAGCTTGTTCATGACGTTGATAGAGGGCGATTTCATAATCATGTCCTCGATGAAATCTTCTGGCAATTCGCGCGCATCCGACAGCATACCGCAGAACATATCCAGCTGTTTCTGCGTCGGCAAATCGCCAAACATCAACAGCCATGCGGTTTCCTCAAAACCGAAGCGGTTTTCCTTTTCGCAGTTGTTCACGATGTCGTTGATATCAATGCCACGGTATGTCAGTTTACCGTCACGGGGAACACGCTCACCGTCGCTGATATAATAGCCGTCCACGGAGCAAATGTGTGTCAGACCTGCCATAACGCCGGTGCCGTCTGCATTGCGCAGACCACGTTTTACGTCATATCGTGTAAAGTCCTCGGACTTGATTCGGTTATGTTTGACCAGCTCATCGCAGAGAAAGGAGATTGCGTCATTGGAAACAGGGGAAATGATACTTGACATAATACACCACCTTATGTGCATAAAAATACATATACTAATTGTATACCAATCGGGTGTAAAATGTCAAGTCTACAGCGCAATATTCATGGGGTAAGGAGATGAAAAAAGTGAAATTTTACGCTTTTCTCTGCTGTTTGGTCGCTATTTCTCTGGTGCTGACGCCGGCGATCACGCTGGTCGGAAAACCGCAGCAGACAGACCCGGTGCAGACCACAACAGAAAAAGCCGCCATCTGATCGGGACGGCGGCAAACAATTCATCAGGAAAGGCGGTGGATAAACAGACCGGAAAGCAGCTTCGGCTCAAACCAAGTGGATTTGGGCGGCATGATCTCCCCTGCATCGGCGATGCCGAACAGATCATCCATGGTGGTGGGATACATGGAAAAGGCAAGGCACATATCGCTATGGACACGTCTTTCCAATTCGCCCAGACCACGGATTCCGCCGATGAAGTCGATGCG
>JAQXLO010000053.1 GCA_029012165.1 Oscillospiraceae bacterium
GGCAGACTGGCGAGAAAGGATGCCCGATGCCGTTTTCTTCGGGCGATAGGCGTACAAGGGTACTCCGAGCCCGAAAAAACGGCAAGCATACAAGCATCGGCACGGCTCGATGCCGGGCCGATGCTTGTATTTTGTATGGTCTGTCGATGCATCCGACGTTTCTTAAAGTGTCTTGTGTGCGCTCGGGCGCCGTTATCGACAGTCTGTCAAGCCTTTTCAAAGGCTTGCGGATTCCAAAGGCGGCGCCTTTGGTCGCCGACCGCAGTCGGCGAAATCCAAACAACCGAATTTTATATCTCGATCTCCTGCACTTCGCCGTCCCGGACGTGGAAGGCTTTTTGACCTAAGCGCAGGATGTATCGGTCATTTTTCAGCGAGTCGGAGTAGACTTCCTCGTACACGAAGTCGGGATAGGCTTCTTGGAGCCGGCGAACCTTTTCCTCAAACTTGCATACCTTGGTCAGGATGACGCCCGTTTTCGGGTTCACATCCGTGGCGATCAGATATTCCACGCCCAATGCGTCGCAGATGGGCTGGAGGATAAAGGTGGGGGAAGCGGAACAGACCACGGTGGGTTTGTCCGTTTTGCGGCGGTAAAAATAGGGATACGTCTTTTTCAGTTTCTTTTTGGCGTAGCCCTGCGCCAGCTTTTCCGCATTCACAAAGCGCATATAGCAGTGGATGGAGCAGATGCGGGACAGCTTCTCGCCGATGCGCAGGATGTAGCACAGACCGCCGATGAGCTGAAAGGGGAGCAGCAGCAGGATGTACGGTCGGCGCAAAAGGCAGTACAGCCAGAATTCCGAGCCGGTGTCTCCGGGGGCGATGGTTTTGTCGTAGTCGTACAGATAAACGTGCATGGCGTTTTTCCTTTCGGTGGATTGATGGTATTATAAACGAAAAGGCGAAATCGGTCAAGAGAATTGTATTGCGTTCAGGTACAGGTTGTGGTATACTGTGGGGGAAAGAAAAATATAGTACTTGACGAACCGGCGAAGAACGGTTAAAATAGAACTGAAAAGACGCATAATCAAAATGCCTTCAGGAAAGGATAAACCTATGGAGAAAGAATACAATCCCGACATTGTCTCCGTCGTGGACGAAGAGGGGAAGGAACACGTTTTCGAGGAGCTGGATCGCATCGAGACGGACAACGGACGCTACGTGGCACTGCTGCCCGTGTATGACGATCCGCAGGAAATGCTCGAGGACAGCGGTGAGCTGATCATCCTCAAGGTCGAGGAGGAGGACGACGGCGACACATACCTTTGCCCCATCGAAGATGAAGAAGAATTCAACGAGATCGGTCAGCTGTTTGAGGAACGCTTGAGCGAGCTGTTCGACTTTGACGAGGACGAATAAATAGGTAAAATGACCCTGCCTTGTGCGGCAAATGAGCGATCTATATTAACCCAACAATCATTAAAAGGGAGCTCAGTCTCCGTCGGCGGATTGCAGACCTCCCGCTTTTGCGGACGAAGGGAGCGTGAAACCGATGGGCGGCACCCACCTGCTGCAGGCAGGTTATTATCGGTCGCTTTCGGCTTGGCGGGGTTGTTTTTTGTTTTGGAAGGTGTTTCATTTGAAGCGAATCATCAGCGGTGTACTGCTGGATATTTTGCCGCACGCCAGCGGCTTTCTTTATGCGGAAATGTCTTTTGACAAGACCGGCAACGAAAAGGTCAGCTTTTTTTCCTATGAGCAGGACAGGCAGGACATCCTGCCCATCACCACCCGTGTTTACCTGACCCACAAGTTCGGCGACAGCTACAGGGAGATCATGGACGAGGTCGGCGACTTCCTTTCTTGCGATGCGGCGCCGCTGGGCAAAAACGGCACGGTCGTGCTGTTTGAGTCGGGGGAGATGTACATATTCGCCTCTCAAGGCAAGCTGGTCTGGAAAGGACAAGTTACCTATCAGGAGGATCCGGTGCGGGATCTGGCGGTGGACGGCAAGGACATCTGGTGCGCCGTGCCGGACGGCAATGCGGTCATCTGCTATTCCCCGGCGGAAAAGCGGGTGTCTCTGCGCATCGGCGGCAAGGAATCCTCTGCGTTTGAGGAGCCGGTCAGTGTGTCCAAGTTCGGCGACACGCTTTATGTCACCAGCCGCAGGGCGCAGAAGGTGCGCTCCATCCATCTGCCGGACTACGACGTGCAGGATTACCGCAAGTTTCGTGAGCCGGTGCACAAGTTTTTTCGAGTCGAGGACAGAGAGTACGTCGTTTTGGACAGCGGCGTGTATGTGCTGTAAAGACAGAATTTTTGCTTGACATTTTGAGCGCATCGTGGTACTCTTATTCTAATATAAGCAAAGCGTAGATGCAGAAGGTGTCTTTCCGTTCTGCTCTGCCAGAGAGCCGCACCGTGGCTGGAAGTGCGGCAAGGGCAGGAGAGACACTACCGCTGCGGAGCGTGCGCAGGAAATGGCGCACCGTCTGTCCGCGTTAAGGACGTTGAGCGGCAGGAGAAATTCTGCAATCCGGGTGGAACCGTGGAGCTGATTTGCTTCATCCCAGAATGGCTGGGATGGAGCTTTTATTTTTATAAAACCAATAAAGGAGACGATAGAGATGATTCAAGTCAAACTCAAGGGCGATGTGGTCAAGGAATACGAAAACGGCACCACCGCCATGGAAGTCGCAAAATCTTTGGGCATGGGTCTGTACAAGGCGGCGTGCGTGTGCCGCATTGACGGCATGGTATGCGATCTGCGCACCCCCCTGACGGCGGACTGTGCGCTGGAAATTCTCACCTTTGACGACGAGGAGGGCAAGCGTGCGTTCCGTCACACGGCGTCCCACGTCATGGCGCAGGCGGTCAAGCGTCTGTTCCCCGAGGCGAAGCTGGCCATCGGTCCCGCCATCGACAACGGCTTTTACTACGACTTCGAGGTGGAGAAGCCCTTTACCCCCGATGACCTCACGGCGATTGAGGCAGAGATGAAAAAAATCGTCAAAGAAGCACTGCCGCTGGAGCGGTTTGAGCTTTCCCCCGAGGAAGCCCTCTCCATGATGGAGGAAAAGGGCGAAATCTACAAGGTCGAACTGATTCGGGAACACGCCGACAAGGGAGAAAAGATTTCGTTCTTCCGTCAGGGCGATTTTGTGGAGCTGTGTGCCGGTCCCCATATCCCGGACACCGGCCGCATCAAGGCGTATAAGCTGACCTCCGCTACGGGCGCATATTGGAGAGGTGACTCCACCAAAAAGATGCTCCAGCGTATTTACGCCACCGCATTCACCAAGAAAGAGGACATGGAGGCGTACCTTGCCTCCGTGGAGGAAGCGAAAAAGCGTGACCACAACAAGCTGGGTCGTGAGCTGGAATACTTCACCACCTCCGAGCTGATCGGTCAGGGCTTGCCGATCCTTTTGCCCAAGGGCGCCCGTGTCATCCAGCTGTTGCAGCGTTTCGTCGAAGACGAGGAACAGCGCAGAGGCTGGCTTTTGACCAAAACCCCCTACATGGCAAAGAGCGACCTGTATAAGCTGTCCGGTCACTGGGATCACTATCAGGACGGGATGTTCGTGCTGGGCGACGAGGAAAAGGACGACGAGGTGTTTGCCCTGCGTCCCATGACCTGCCCGTTCCAGTATCAGGCGTACCTGAACCGTGCCCGCTCCTACCGTGACCTCCCCCTTCGCTATAACGAAACTTCCACCCTGTTCCGCAACGAAGCGTCCGGCGAAATGCACGGACTTATCCGTGTGCGCCAGTTCACCATTTCCGAGGGTCACCTGATGTGCACCCCCGACCAGCTGGAGGACGAATTCAAAAACTGTCTGGAGCTGGCGATCTATATGCTCAAGACCCTCGGTCTGTACGAGGATGTTTCCTACCGCTTCTCCCAGTGGGACCCCAACGACCGTGCGAAATATATCGGCACCGAGGCGCAGTGGGACGAAGCGCAAGGCATTATGCAAAAGATCCTCGACCACCTCGAGATCCCGTACAAGATCGGCATCGGCGAAGCGGCTTTCTACGGTCCGAAGCTGGATATCCAAATCAAGAACGTGTTCGGCAAGGAAGATACGCTCATCACCCTTCAGGTGGATCAGATGCTTGCCGAGAAGTTCGGCATGGAGTATGTGGATGCGGACGGCACCAAAAAGAACCCCTACATCATCCACAGAACGTCCATCGGCTGCTACGAGCGCACGCTCGCTTTGCTGATTGAGAAATATGCCGGCGCATTCCCCATGTGGCTGGCGCCCGAGCAGATTCGCATTCTGCCCATCGCAGACCGTCATCAGCCCTACGCCAAGCAGGCGGAGGAAAAATTGGCGGCGATGGGATTCCGTGTCACCACCGATATGCGCAGTGAAAAGATCGGCTACAAGATTCGTGAGGCGCAGATGGAAAAAATTCCGTATATGCTCTTGGTCGGCGATAAGGAAATCGAGGAGGGGAACTTCTCCGTCCGCCGCCGCAAGGAGGGCGACATCGGTGCGATGACCGAGAGTGAATTTGCCGCCATGGCGCTCAAGGATGTGGCGGAAAAGACCATTTGGTAAGAGAGAAAAACAGCAAGGAGGAGAACCATGTTTTGTGAAAATTGCGGTGCCGAAGTCAAAGCAGGTGCCAGATTTTGCGAATGCTGCGGCACGAAGGTGAATGCTGCCGCCGAGCCGCCGAAGCAGGAACCGCCGAAGCCGGCTCCCGACACGGTGATCCCGCCGAGAATGGATCCCCCCGCACCGTCTGCATCGGTGGGACAGCAGAGCGGCAGCTACCAGACCTACGGCACCTACGCAGAGCCCCAGCCGCAGGCTGTGCGTCCGGCGGAAAGCATGAGTTTTGTCGAGGCGATCAAGGATTTCTTTAACCGCTACGCCGATTTCAAAGGCCGCACCATCAAAAGCGGCTTTTGGTGGGTGGTGCTGTTCAACTGTGTTGTCAATGTTGCACTCAATCGCCTCGGAACGATTGTGCCGTTTCTGGATATTGTGGGTTACCTGTATTCCGTTGTCATGATCATCCCGCTTCTCGCCGTGGATGTGCGCCGCCTGCACGATATCGGCAAGAGCGGCAAGTGGCTTTTTATGGCGTTGGTTCCCATCGCAGGCTGGATTTGGCTGATCGTGCAGTACGTCAAGCCTTCCGCCGGCGACAACGAGTGGGGTCTCGCTCCCGAATCCCGCAAAGACTTCCCGCCCCAAATCTAAAATGTTGAATCCCGAGAATCATCCCACGGATGGTTCTCGGTTTTGTATTCTTGCAATCTATGGTTTGCGACTTGCGTTTCTGTCCGGGATATGGTAAACTGTTGTACAGAAGCGTAACGAGAAAAGGAGTGTTTGAGTAATGGATAGGTGTATCTCCGTCATCGTTCCTGTCTACAATACGAAAGACTATCTCGAACAGTGTGTGCAGTCGATTCACTCGCAGACATACAAGCACTTGGAAGTCTTGCTGGTGGATGACGGCTCGACCGACGGGAGCGCCGAACTTTGCGATGCCCTCTCCGAGCAGGATGCACGCATTACCGTTATCCACAAGCCAAACGGCGGAGCGAGCAGTGCGAGAAACGCCGGACTGGATGCCATGCGTGGGGAGTTTGTCCTTTTTGTCGATTCCGATGATTATATTCACCCGCAGATGTGCGAGGTGCTTGTGGGTCTGATCGGAAAATACGATGCCGATATTTCCATGTGCTTTTCTCGGGGAACAAAGGTGCGCGACTACGCCGAACCGCCGCAGCCATCCTATCGGGAACAGTGCCTGACGGGCGTACAGGCGATGGAGCTTTTGTACGGTGGCGATGCGTTCTCGTTCTTTGGGTATAACCCGACCTCCAATATGTTTCGTTTGTATAAGCGCTCGTTGTTCGGATCGGATTTGCGCTACGATGAAAACGCCGTGGTCGCCGAAGACGATACGATGACGCCGTACCTTTTGGCGAGAGCAGAGCGAATTGCTTCCGTTGACCGCAGGATGTACTACATCTATGAGCGGCCGGGCAGTCTGTCCCGCTCGGGAATCAGCGACGAACGCTGGAAGAACATCTGCGAGACAAAGGTGCGTATGTATACCGAGCGTCTGCGGGCGTTTGAGGACAAGGAAAAGTTTCGCTCTCTTGTGCGTATGTGGTACAGTATTGCGCTGTTCGATTTGGCGGAGGCGTACAATATGCGTGCGGATAAGGCGTGCAGACGCACGCTCAAATCCTGCTACAATCGCCTTTTGCGTCAGGGAATGAAAAAACATACGTTTGACATCAAACGCACGCTGATATTCTGTGCAATCTATATGAACCCTCGATTCTTGAAGCTGTTTTAACCGATTCATCGTGCTTTTAGCTTTGACCGGCTCATGATTGACAAGGATTGAACTTTCGCTTATAATGAAACTATAGAATATTCACAAAACAATGAGGTGGAAATATGGCATGTACGATTGAACAACTTCAAAACTGTCAATATGAAATTTTGTGTAAATTTGCTGACGTTTGTGAAACCAATTCGTTATACTATACGCTTGGTTACGGCACCTTGCTCGGTGCGATACGTCACAATTCATTTATCCCATGGGATGACGATGTCGATGTTCTAATGGATATAAAAAGCTTTAAAAAGTTTCTGAAAATCATAAAGAAACAACCGATTGACAATTTTCATCTCTCATATTATACGCAAGAATGTCAGTATCCCTTATGCTTCGCAAAGCTTCGTAAAGAGGGTACTTATATGCCGGAGAAGGTTCTTGACGGACTGGAAATGCACAACGGAGTGTGGATAGATATTTTTACATATTTTAACAAACCTGATTCTGCGTTTCTTATACTTCTTCAGGAAAAAGCACTTGGACTTACCCAGATGCTTTGCGAAAAATACTACAATAGAATCAAATTGAAAAATGGCAATGATGTCATATCCGCATCGAGAGTGTATAAAATGCTTGACAAAACACCCGATTTTTTGCTCAAGCGTCTTAAAAACTTCCTTGTTTTTTTTGCGGATGCAATCGGTAAAAAGGGATCAAAAAATGTCCGTGTGTTTTCCTATGGCAGCAAGCTCAATGCTTGTGTAAAAAGAGAACTTGTTGAGGGTAGCATTAAGCATATCTTTAAGGACAGGGAGTTCAATATTCCTGAAAAATACGATGAACTGCTCACGACCATTTACGGTGATTATATGACTCCTGTTGTGACGCACACGCACACAGACCTTGAGCAAATCATTCTGTAAACGGGGAGTGCTGTTCCTGAAATAAAAGTCTACATCAGATGTATATGCCGTGAAAATACCCCGAGAACACAAGCGGTTCTCGGGGTTGACTGTTGGTGGATTCGATTGTTTAGGTCATGCGGGTGATGATCTCGCAGTAGATGTAGATGTTTTCGATCTTCTGCGCCTGTGCGCCGCCGTCGAGGTCGATGATCGGCTGTGTCTCGGACGGGGTGATGTACTGCTTGAAAGCAATCGCCAGCTGTCCCGGACGCATACGGGAAATCTTTTTGCGCTGGAAGTTCCGATCCACCACGCCGACATAGTCGTGGACAACACGGTCGATCTCTCTGTCCGTATAGCAGCGCAGAACATCCTCCTCGTCGAAAATGTCGATAATTGCCTTCGCCTCCGCAAAGGTCGTGGACTCCACTTTGTATGTGCCTTGACCGATCACATACATCGAGCTGTTATCAATCAACAGTAAGGGATTGCCGTCTTTAGACATCGTAAAACCTCCTAAAATGGATTGTTATGCAACATGAATAAATTTCATGTTTCTTGTTGAACATTATATAACAAATTACACAATACGTCAAGTCTTTTTTTCATTTATTTTTCTTGACTTTTTCCGCTGTTGGATATAAAATAGATGATAAGTGTATAAGAGAAAGAGGTTTTTGCTTTGGCACATTACGTTTTCACGTCCGAGTCCGTGACGAACGGACATCCCGATAAAGTCTGCGACCAGGTTTCCGACGCCGTGCTGGACGCCATCCTTGCGCAGGATCCCATGGGCAGGGTGGCCTGCGAGACCTGCTGTACCACGGGTATGGTGATGGTCATGGGCGAAGTCACCACGACAGCGACGGTGGACATCCAAAAGATTGCCCGTGAGGTGGTCTGCGGCATCGGCTACGACAATGCAAGCGCATGGTTCGACGGCAACACCTGTGCGGTGTTGACGGCGCTGGACGAGCAGTCGGCAGACATCGACATGGGCGTCAGCCGTTCGTTTGAACTCAAAGAGGGCGAGCAGGACGAGTACAACCTGCACGGTGCAGGCGATCAGGGTATGATGTTCGGTTTTGCCTGCGACGAAACACCCGAGTATATGCCCATGCCCATTTCTTTTGCCCGCAAGCTCACCAACCGCCTGACCGCTCTGCGGGAGGACGGCACACTGCCGTACCTGCGTCCCGACGGCAAGAGTCAGGTCACGGTGGAATACGATGAAAACCACTGCCCTGTCCGTGTGGACACGGTTGTTGTTTCCACCCAGCACAGCGCGGATGTACCGCTGGAAACGATTCGCAAGGATATCGTGGAGCAGGTTATCCGTCCCGTCATCCCGGCAGAACTGCTGGATGAAAAGACGGTGTTCTATGTCAACCCCACCGGTCGTTTCGTCATCGGCGGTCCCCACGGAGACAGCGGTCTGACCGGCCGCAAGATCATCGTGGACACCTACGGCGGCTATGCCCGCCACGGCGGCGGTGCCTTCTCCGGCAAGGATCCGACCAAGGTGGATCGTTCTGCCGCCTATGCCGCACGCTACGTTGCCAAAAACATCGTTGCCGCCGGTCTTGCGACCAAGTGCGAGGTGGAGTTAGCCTACGCCATCGGTGTGGCGAAGCCCGTTTCCGTGATGGTCGAGACGTTCGGCACGGAAAAGGTGGACAAGTCCTTGATTGCTTCGCTTGTCGCAAAGCACTTCGATCTGCGTCCTGCGGCGATCATCAAGACGCTGGATCTGCGCCGCCCGATCTATCGTGACCTTGCGGCGCACGGTCACTTCGGCAGAGAGGGTCTTTCGTGGGAACGCACGGACAAGGCGGACATCCTGCGCAAGGAAGCCGGTCTTTCCTGAAATCATCCATCCAAGGGCGTGTCATGACGGCACGCCCTTTTTTACAGAAAGGACAATGTATGGATTTTACGGAAATCATTTTAAATGTGGACATCCGGGACGCCGATACCGCCGGCAGCATCGCCTGTATGGCGGCACGGGGCGGCATCTATATTGAGGATTACAGCCAACTGGAGCAGGAGGCACACGACATTGCCCACATTGACCTCATTGACGAGGAATTGCTGCAAAAGGACAGAACCAGGGCGAGAATCCACATCTATGTCTCGCCCGAGGACAACCCCGCCGAGACCATCAGCTACCTGAAAGAACGCCTGTCTGCGGAAAACATCGACTACACCATGGACGAAACGGTCTGCCGCAACGAGGACTGGGAGAACAACTGGAAGGCGTATTTTAAGCCCATGCAAATAGGCGATAAACTGCTGATCCATCCCGCATGGGTGGACGACTACGATGCACAAGGTCGCACCGTTCTGCACATCGAACCGGGCGTTTCCTTCGGCACCGGCACCCATGAGACGACCCGCCTGTGCTTGGAGACGATTCAGAAGCACATGGACGGCTGCAAAACCTTTTTGGATGTGGGCTGCGGCAGCGGCATTTTGTCCGTGGCGGCGCTCTTGCTGGGTGCACAGTCGGCGCAGGCGGTGGACATTGACCCGCTGGCGGTGAAAATGGCGAGGCTCAACGGCGAGTTGAACGGTTTCAAAGAGCCGCAGTACACCGTGCTCGAGGGCAACCTCACCGACAAGATACACGGAAAGTTCGACATCGTGGCGGCGAACATTGTTGCCGATGCGATTCTGATGCTGTCCAAGGACATCAAGCAGTTCCTCAATCCCGGCGGTCTGTACATCACCTCCGGCATCATCGACCTGCGGGAGCAGGAGATTTTGCAGGCGTTTGACACACTGGGCTTTGAGGTACTGGAACGCTATGAAGAAGGCGGATGGCTCTGCTTTGTGACCGGAGCCGTATAATTACCATGCCATTAGACGGATATTTTTTACATTTTCTCGCAAATGAATTGCGGCAGCACCTCATCGGCTGTCGTGTGGAAAAGGTGCACCAGCCGGCAAAGCAGGAGCTGATTTTGCATCTGCGGGGCTACCGCACGGCGTACAAGCTGTTTTTGTCGGCGTCAGCCAACAGTCCCCGGGTGCATCTGACGACCTACGCCCCGGAGAATCCCGCCAAACCGCCGATGCTGTGTATGCTTTTGCGCAAGCACCTGACGGGGGCACAGATCACGGCGATCACCCAGTCGGGTTTGGACAGGACACTTTTTTTGGATTTTGCCGCCACCAACGAGATCGGCGACCCGGTGTCCCTGCGCCTTTGCGTGGAGATCATGGCGAAGCACAGCAATATTATCCTGCTGGACGAAAACGGCACCATTCTCGACGCCGTGAAACGGGTGGACATGACCCAGTCGTCCTACCGGCAGGTTCTGCCAGGACTCCCTTATATTTCGCCGCCGCCGCAGGATAAGCTGGACTTGCGCACCTGCACGGCGCAGGATGTGTGGGACAAACTGCAATTCTGTGGGGATAAGCTCTTGCCGTCCGCACTGCTTTCCGTTTTGCAGGGGGCTTCCCCGCTTGTTTGCCGGGAGCTTGCCTGCAAGGCGTCCGCCATGGACACGATGGTTTCCAACCTGACGGACGGGCAGAAAAAACTGCTTCTCGCCGCCGTGGAAGCGCTGAAAACGGCGTTGGACGGGGAGGGCGCACCGCACATTCTCTGTGACGAGAACGGACGGGGCACAGACTTTTCCTTTATGGACATCACCCAGTACGGCTTTGCCCGTATGCCCAAGGTGTGCGAAAGCTATTCCGAACTGCTGGATAACTTTTATTTTGAACGGGACAGACAGGACAGAACCCATCAGAGAGCGGCGGATATGCTCAAGGCGCTGTCCGGCGCCTCAGCCCGTATTGCCCGCAAGCTGGATACCCAGCGTGCGGAGCTGGAACGCTGTGCGGACAGGGAGACCCTGCGCATCCGGGGCGAGCTGATTCAGGCGAATGCGGGAACGCTGGAAAAGGGCGCACCCTTTTATGATGTGATGAACTATTACGACAACTGCAATATGCTGCGCATCCCCGCAGACCCTGCGCTGACGCCGATCGCCAATGCGCAGAAATACTACAAGGAATACCGCAAGGCAAAAACGGCGGAGCAGATGCTCACGGGGCTCATCGACAGCGGCGAGCAGGAACTGCAATATCTGGAAACGCTGACAGACCTTGTTTCGAGAGCGGACAGCAGTGCCGAGCTTTCCGCATTGCGTGGGGAGATCGAGGACGCCGGCTATCTCA
>JAQXLO010000054.1 GCA_029012165.1 Oscillospiraceae bacterium
TTTTTGTTCAAAAAATCGGCAATGGTCTGTGCCATGCCCTCGGGGTAAACGGCGAGGACGCTGTCAGAGAAATGCGCCTTGTCGCTCTCTACCCAAACGGTTACTTGAATCATAATTGTTGCACCTCTTTCTTTTATTCAGCATCTAAACATCTAAAATTTCTGTGCGTATCTCTTTTGCCGCTTCCACGGCCTCGGCAAAGGTACAGACCTGTGTGCCGGGCAGGGAAGCGGTGAGACTTCCGGCGGCGGTCATCAGTTTGGCCGTCTCCACCAGCGTCATGCCCCGCAGGGTGGCGTAGGCGAGCATGGCGACCATGGCGTCGCCCGCTGCGGCGGCAGAACCCACCTCGATGGGGAGGGGATAGGTGCGCACGGCGAGGGAGTCCCGCACAAACAATGCGCCCTCTGCACCGAGAGAAACCGCCACCAGGGAGATGCCCTGCTCGTTGAGCTTTTTTGCTTCGGCGATGATCTCCTCCGGCGAGGACAGCTTTCTGCCTGTCAGCGTCTCAAATTCCGCCTTGTTGGGTTTGATGGCGTAGGGCTTTGCCAAAATGCCCCTTTGCAGAAGCGGACCATCTGCGTCGAGGATGACCCTGACGCCCAGACTGTTGGCGAGGGCAGTCAGCTCCTGATATACATTTTCTCCAAGATCGGGCGGGACGCTGCCGGACAGAACCAGAACCTCTGCCTCAGGGAGAAACAGCATTAAAGCCTCACGAAACTCGGCAAACGCTTCTCCGGCGGGGAAGCCCCTTTCGTTGATCTCGGTCATGGCGCCGGTGCAGGTATCGAGAATTTTCAGGTTGACCCTCGTCTCACCCTGCGCCTCGCAAAAGGCGGTGAGAATGCCCATGCTTTCCAAACAGTCCACCAGCTTGCGCCCATACAGCCCGGCGACAAGTCCGGCGGCGACGAAATCTTCGCCGCAGTTTGCCAGCACACGGGCAACATTGACGCCCTTGCCGCCGATATCGGTGCGGCTTTGTAAAACACGGTTGGTTTTTTCGATGCCGAACCCGGCGATCTCCACGGTTTTGTCCATGCAGGGGTTCAGCGTTACGGTGATGATTTTCGGTATCGGATGCATATCAGCGCTTGACAAAGAACTCTTCGTACCAGATGACGAAGGTATAGATGGACCAGATCTTCTTCATGTTTTTGGCAACGCCGTTTTTGTGGTCGTCCAGCAGCTTCATGATGGCGTCGGTGTCGAAGATCTCCTTGGCGATATCGCTTTGGAAACGGGCTTTGACCTCGTTGTAGTACTTGTCCTGCCGAAGCCAGTCGTTCAGCGGCGTGGGGAAGCCGAGCTTGCGCATATCGGCTGTTTTCTGCGGCAGTTCCCGAGAGGCCGCCAGACGCAGGGCGACTTTGGTTTTATCCTTGTGCACACGGTGCTTCGCCGGGATGGACAGGGCGACCTTGAGCACCTCCTTGTCGAGGAACGGCACACGCAATTCCAGCGAGTGCGCCATGCTCATTTTGTCGGCCTTCTGCAAAATATCGTACAGCAGCCATGTGTTCAGGTCGGCAAACTGCATTTTGGTCACGTCGTCCAAGTCCTTCACTTTGTCGAAGTGGGGCTTTGTGAACACGGCAGGATCGGCGGACGGGATCTTATTGCGCAGATACTTGTCCCGCTCGTGCCAGTCAAAGACGTAGTTGTTGCGGATATAGCGCTTATCCATGGAATACCGACCACGCACGAGGAAACGCTTTCCGTGGAAATTCGGCGCCTTGGAAGCAAGCACAGAGGCGGCAGTGCGGATGGGCTGGGGGACTTTCATATATTTTTCGTAGTCCAGCGGCTCCTTGTAGTAGTTGTAGCCGCCGAACAGTTCGTCTGCACCCTCACCCGACAGCACGACCTTGACGTAGCGTGCGGCGTTTTTGGCGAGGTGGTACAGCGGTACGGCGGAGGGGTTGGGCAGAGGCTCATCCATGTGGTACTGCACGGCGGGGATGCTGTCAAAGAAATCGTCTGCCGTGATGTTGATGTAATAGCTTTCCGCACCTTCGGTCTCGGCAAATTCCCGGGCACATGAAAGCTCCGAGTATTTCTGTTCGGACTGCTCGGCGTAGCCGATGGAGAAGGTCTTGAGCTTCTGCAATTTGTTCAGCTCATGCACCGTGTAGGAACTGTCCACGCCGCTGGAGAGGAAACAGCCGACTTCCACATCGGAGATCTTGTGGGCAGCAACGGATTGGGCGAAGGTATCCTGAATGATGTCTGCCCACTCGTCGATGGTCTTGCTCTCGTCGATGTC
>JAQXLO010000055.1 GCA_029012165.1 Oscillospiraceae bacterium
CATTGAGCAATTGCAGGAATATGGGTATAACGGATACAACCCAACGTTGTGGTTAGAAATCCTTTCGGAGACATCACTCTCTGTGTTCCCGACATCGCTGACAACACTTGGAAAAGGATGCTTCAAAAAAAGCAAAATAGAAATGGCTGCAATGGGAGCCACAAAAGTGGAGCGGATCCCGAATGAGAGCTTCTATGGTTGCAATAATTTAGAGTTTGTAAGTGTTAAGGCGAAATATATCGGAAAAAACGCTTTTTCATATTGCGATGATTTGTATTTTTTTCAGTTAGAGTTATTGGAGTCTGTTTCCAAGGACGCATTCCGGGATACGGCGGTCCAAATGGTGTATCCCGGTGCACGGTCGCAATTGAAGAAAAAACTTAAATATTCCGCATTTAATGAAAGAGACAGTGGATTCTTATGCCTTGGTTTCGAGATGAAATACAAGGACAGCGGGAAGTTGGATTTGAGGGAATACGAAGATGCGTTTGGAGAGGATGCTGCCTCTGTGTTTCAGTTCACCTCCCGGAACAGCGAAATTTTGCGCATCGAACGGGATGGACAAACCTATACAGCGACAGGAGCAGGCACAGTTTCGCTTCAGTGCAATTTGTTTGAGGCATTCAAAGACGATATGATGGACAACGACCTGTACATATACATATGCGGTGATTCCTCATCCGTTTATGCTACGGTTTCCTATACATTCTGGCAGCAGCTGATTCGTATTTTCCTGTTCGGTTGGCTTTGGTATTGAGTGAGGCTTATCTGCTCTGACAGATAAACAACAAAATCCCAAAGAAACACGAAGTTCTTCGAGATTGTTGGGTTCATACCCTTTGGCAAGTTTGTATCAAAGGAGGAAGTAAAAATGAAAAAAAGTACGTTCTTTATTGGCTTGATCGTGATTGGTATTCTCGCTCTGATTGGCAGCTGTGATTCTTCTTCCGGCTCAAGCTATTCGGATGAGTACAATAACAATAAAGAGTATCGAGACAATGTCAACGAGGCTGCCGATGCGTTCGGAGAAGATCCGGGACATGTTGACGATGTTTATAATGCCCTTGCGGATGAAATGTATTGATCTTTAGAGAACAACAGTTTTTTCTATTACGATTCAGGCGGAAAGGACAGCTTCCATTCAGTTCCAAACAATACGGCGATACGGAAACCCGACAGGGTTTCCGTATCGCCTTTGTTGACGCCTATACTATTGGACGACGATGTACATCGAATGCCGGCAAGCATAGATGCAAGCGTTTATAGATTCTCTTCACGGAAAATGGGATTTGTGCTGTGCACCGGGGAACCCCCGGCGAGGGTTCCCCACGCCAAAACAGTCCACCGGACTGTTTTGGCTCCCCTCCTGCGCTTTTCTATTGTTAGGATTTCGCCGACTGCGGTCGGCGACCAAAGGCGCCGCCATTGGAATCCGCAAGCCTTTAAAAAGGCTTGAGCGAAACTTTTAAGGCAACACCGCACAATCGGAGTGTGCGGATTGACAGGATCACAGCTTGCAGATGTCCACGGGGGTGAGGTCGTCCTTGGTGATCCCGGACAGCAGGCAGTTTGCCAATGCGTTGGCGGTGTCGATGGAGGTCAGCGTGGCAATGGAGCGCTCGATGGCTTTGCGCCGCAGCTGGACGGACATCATGGCAGGCTTGCGCCCGATCTTGGACGTGGACACCACGAAGTCGATGGCACCGCTGTCGAAGATGGAGATGATCTCCTGAAAGCCCTCCTTTGTGCCCATATCCACCGCTTTGGCGGCAATACCGTTTTGCTGCAAATAGGCGGCGGTGTTGGTGGTGGCGATGATGTCATAGCCGAACCGGACAAACTTTTTGGCCAGCGGTACCACCTCCGGCTTGTCCACATCCTTGACGGTGATGAGGACGGCTGTGCCCACCTTGTGCAGCTCGTACCCTGCGGCGATCAGTCCCTTGTACAGGGCGGTTTCAAAGTCTTTGTCGATGCCCAGCACCTCGCCGGTGGATTTCATCTCGGGACCGAGGTGGCTGTCCACATCGCCCAGCTTCGGGAAGGAGAACACAGGCACCTTGACGGCGACATGGTCGCACTGCGGATGCAGTCCCACGCCGTAGCCCATGTCCCGCAGCTTCTCGCCGAAGAGGACACGGGTTGCCAGATCGACAATGGGGATGTTGGTGACTTTGCTGATGTAGGGGATGGTACGGGAGGAACGGGGATTGACCTCGATGACATAGACCTGCCCGTCATACAGAACATACTGAATGTTCACCAAGCCTTTGACGTGCAGCGCCTTGGAGAGGCGTTCGGTGTAATCCACGACCGTTCTGCGCACTTCTTCGGAAAGGGTCTGGGGCGGGTAGACGGAGATGGAGTCGCCGGAGTGAACACCGGCACGCTCGATATGCTCCATGATGCCGGGAATCAGCAGATCTTCGCCGTCGCAAACGGCGTCCACCTCGATCTCCGTGCCCATGAGGTACTTGTCGATCAGCACGGGATTTTCCAGTTTGGTGTCCGTGATGATGTCCATATATTCGAGAATGTCGGCCTCGGAGTAGGCGATGATCATATTTTGCCCGCCTAAAACGTAGGACGGACGAATCAGCACGGGATAGCCCAGGGCATTGGCGCAGGCCACGGCGTCCTCGGCAGTGAAGGCGGTGTGTCCTGCGGGGCGGGGGATATGGCACTGCTCCAGCAGGGCGTCGAAGCGCTCTCTGTCCTCGGCGGCATCAATGCTGTCTGCCGAGGTGCCAAGGATCTTGATGCCCCGTTCGTTCAGGTACTTGGTCAGCTTGATGGCGGTCTGACCGCCGAACTGCACCACAACGCCGTAGGGCTTTTCGGTCATCAGAACCGACTCCACATCCTCGGGCGTGAGCGGCTCAAAGTACAGGCGGGACGCCACGTCAAAGTCGGTGGAAACCGTTTCGGGGTTGTTGTTGACCAGCACGGCATCATAGCCGAGCGCCTTGAGGGTCTGGACGCAGTGGACGGAGCAGTAGTCGAACTCCACGCCCTGCCCGATACGGATGGGACCGGAGCCGATGACCATGATCTTTTTCTGGTCGTTGGGATGTTTTTTCAAGAAGTCTGCGGCTTCGTTTTCCTCGTCGAAGGTGGAGTAAAAATACGGCGTTTCCGCCTCCACTTCGGCGGCGCAGGTGTCCACCATCTTGAATGAAGCGTGCCGCTTGTAGGGAATCTTCTGTCCGCTGAGCTGCTCAATGGTCGCATCCAGGAAGCCGAGGTTCTTGGCTTTCAGGTACAGTTCATCGTCCAGCTCCGAGGTCTGCAAGGTGCTTTCCATCTGGGCGATATTGTGCAGTTTGTTCAAAAACCAGCGGTCAATTTTGGTAATATCGAATATCTCATCGGCAGTGATGCCCATTTTCAGCGCCTTGTACAGCACGAAAACACGCTCGTCGTTGCACACATTCAACAGCGGGTACAGCGCCTCTTTGGTGCAGTCTGCAAACTTTTTGTGATTGAGCGTTGTCAGTCCCAATTCCACACAGCGGACGGCTTTCATCATCGCCTGCTCAAAGGAGGTGCCGATGGCCATGACCTCGCCCGTCGCCTTCATCTGCGTGCCGAGGGTGCGGTTGCCGTAGACAAATTTATCAAACGGCCAGCGGGGGAACTTGACGACCACATAGTCGATGGCAGGTTCCGTGCAGGCGTAGGTTTTCTTGGTGATGAAGTTGCGAATCTCATCGAGAGTGTAGCCGACCGCAATCAACGAGGCAACCTTGGCGATGGGGTAGCCGGTCGCCTTGGACGCCAAAGCAGAGGAACGGGACAAACGGGGGTTGACCTCAATAACGGCGTATTCAAAGCTGTCCGTGTGCAAAGCAAACTGCACGTTACAGCCGCCTTCCACTTTCAGTGCACGAACGATTTCAATCGCCGCCGTGCGCAGCATCTCAAACTCCTTGTCGGCGAGGGTCAGCGCAGGGGCGACAACGATGGAGTCGCCGGTGTGCACACCCACGGGATCCATATTTTCCATGGAGCAGACGGTGATGGTGTTGTCCTTGCTGTCCCGCACGACCTCAAATTCGATCTCTTTCCAGCCGGCGATGCATTTTTCCACGAGGATTTGCGTGATGGGGGACATACGCAGACCGTTTTCGGCGATGAGCTTCAGCTCCTCCCATGTGTTGGCAATGCCGCCGCCGGTACCGCCGAGGGTGTAGGCAGGGCGGATGATGACCGGCAGACCGATTTCCTTGGCGAAAGCCACGGCGTCGGGGAGGGTGTTGACCACCTTGGAGGGGACAACAGGCTGACCGATGGACTCCAGCAGATCCTTGAACATCTGTCTGTCCTCCGCCTTGTCGATGCTGTCCAAAGTGGCACCGATGAGACGGACATTGTTTTCCTCCAAAAAGCCCTCACGGGCAAGCTCCATGCCGAGGGTGAGCGCCGTTTGGCCGCCGAGGGTGGGGAGAATGCTGTCTGGCTTTTCCAAAAGGATGATTTTTTTCAGGGAATCGAGGGTCAGCGGCTCGATATACACCTTGTCCGCCATGGTTTTGTCGGTCATGATGGTGGCAGGGTTGGAGTTGACCAGCACCACCTGCAAGCCGATGTCCGACAGCGCACGGCAGACTTGGGTGCCGGCGTAGTCGAATTCGGCGGCCTGACCGATGACGATGGGACCGGAGCCGATGACAAGAACTTTTTGTATTCCTTCTTTAACGGGCATAAGAATTACTCCTAAAAAGGGGCGAGAGAGTGTCTCCCGCCCCCGAATAAATTATTTACGGTATGTGTCGGTCACTGCGACCATGATCGCCTTGTGGGCGTGCAGACGGTTTTCCGCTTCCTCGAAAATTTCGCCTGCGTGCTTTTCAAAGGTTTCGGCGGTGATCTCCTCTTCCCGGTGCGCCGGCAGGCAGTGCAGAACCATGGCATCTTTGTTGGCAAGCTGCATGAGGGATTCGTTGATCTGGTAGCCGGCAAAGGCAACCTTGCGCTTGGCGGTTTCCTCTTCCTGTCCCATGGACGTCCACACGTCCGTCACCATGACATCGGCGCCCACAGCGCCCTCCTTGGGGTCGGTGCAGAGGGTGAACTTGTCGCCGTATGCGGCGGCGAAGTCCAGCACCTCCTGTGCGGGGCGGTAGTCGTTGGGGCAGACGGCGGTCATGCGCATCCCTGTCTTAAGTGCGCCAACGATCAGGGAGTTGGCCATGTTGTTGCCGTCGCCGATGTAGCACATCTTCAAGCCCTCGGTCTTGCCCTTGAACTCCCGGATGGTCAAAAGGTCGGCGATGACCTGGGTGGGATGGCAGAAATCGGTCAGACCGTTGATGATGGGGATGGAACCGTATTTCGCCAGATCCTCCACGTAGGACTGCTCAAAGGTGCGGATCATCAGGCAGTCAAAGTAGCGGGACAGGACACGGATGGTGTCCTGTACAGGCTCGCCCCGGGCAATCTGCAAATCGTTGACATTGAGGAAGGAGCCGTAGCAGCCCAGCTGATAGGCGCCGACCTCAAAGGAGGTGCGGGTTCTGGTGGAAGCCTTTTGGAAGATGAGGGCGATGGACTTGCCCTCCATGTACTTGTGGGGAATGCCGTGT
>JAQXLO010000056.1 GCA_029012165.1 Oscillospiraceae bacterium
AGTCGGAAGCATCGACAGACCATACAAAATACAAGCATCGGCACGGCTCGATGCCGTGCCGATGCTTGCATGCTTGCCGTTTTTTCTGGCTCGGAGTACCCTTGTACGCCTATCGCCCGAAGAAAACGGCATCGGGCATCCTTTCTCGCCAGTCTGCCAGCTTATAGGCTGTTTTGTGGAAGAGATACAGGAGGATTACACCAAGGCATCCATCTCCGCCTGCAGGGTTTTGAGATCTTGGCGGATGCTGATCTTCTGCGGGCATTTTGTTTCGCAGGCGCCGCAGCCGATGCAGTTTTTGCCCTTTTCGCTGTCGTTGAAATTCGCCCAGCGTTCCACGGCGCTTTCCTTGTCGCCGTACACAGCGTACTTGTTCCAGCGGTCAAAGTTCGCAGGGATATTGACGCCGGCGGGGCAGGGCAGGCAATAGCGGCAGTCGGTGCAGTTGTTCTTCATGCGGCTGTTCAGCGTTGCCGCAACATCGGCGACGATCCGGCTTTCTTCTTCGCTCAGGGGTTTGAAATCGGAGAAGGTCTTGAGGTTGTCCTCGACCTGTTCGGCGCTGGACATACCGCTTAAAATAACACGTACATTGTCCAGCGAGCCGCACCAGCGCATTGCCCACGAAGCAGTGGAAGCGTCGGGCGCATAATCCTTAAATTTGCAGTCCACCTCCGGCGGAAGCTTTGCGAGGGTTCCGCCCTTGACAGGCTCCATGACGATGACGGGGATACCGAGTTCCTTCGTCATCTCGTAGCCCGCCATACCGGCCTGTTCCCGGATGTCGATATAGTTCAGTTGTAGCTGCACGAAGTCCCACTTTCTGTAGGTGATGATCTCTTTAAATGCGTCCAGTTCGTCGTGGAAGGACAGCCCGAAGAAACGGATCTTGCCCTGTTTGCGGAAATTTTCGCAGATGTCGAGAATGCCGAGATCCAGCACCTTGTGCCATTTTTCCAAATCTACGGCGTGCAGCAGATAGAAGTCTATGTAGTCCACGCCGAGTCTTTCCAGCTGCTCGTTAAAAATTTTCTCGACATCTTCCGCTTTTTCCACTTTCCAAATGGGAAGCTTTGTGGCGAGATAAAAAGATTTTCTGTCATATTTTTTCAGTACTTTTCCGACAAAAGGTTCGCTCTCGCCGTCATGGTAGGGATAGGCAGTGTCGATGTAGTTCACGCCTTGGGCAATGGCCATATCCATGATGCGTTCGGCTTCCGGCTCGTCAATTTTGCCGTCCTTCATCGGGAACCGCATACAGCCGAACCCGAGCAGGGAAGCTTCTACGCCGAGATTGTCAAACTTTCTTGTGTTCATTTTCAGGTCTCCTCAATTCGATTTTGACAGGATGTCACAATAATTTCCTTGGGGTGTTTATTGCGCCTGTTTTCATTATACATGCTCGGATAAATTTTTCAATAGAAAAAGAAAAATATACTGCACTCCCGGACAATTATGCTGAATTGTCAAAACGAAGTATCCTTGTTTTTACATGAAAAGCGGATGCACTTTGCCTAAGGCGGTTGCGCCGGCGAAACCGTGGAACTTGGTGAATTCCCGGTAAAATACGCCGCCGGCCATGACGGCAATGGCATACACAAGGGAAATGTTCAGATATTTTTTATGTCTCTTTCTCCTTTCGCATGGCGCAGAATCCGATCAGCACCGTCCAGACATAGGCGCAGGTTTTCGGGATCAGCATTCCCAAGGCGGGGATTGTGTCCGCAAAGAGGACAACGGGAATATAGCACGCAAAGCTCAGCACCACCGTAGCACTGTCTTTGTCAAGGCAGCCGTGCTTGCTGCAATGCAAAAACCGACCGGATAACTTGTCTGTCATCCGACCGGTTTTGAGTAAGTTCCATTCAAGTGCAAGGGTCTATGTCTGCCCGATAGACGCCTGCACTTGTGCATCCGCCGCAGTCAGGTCACGGAAAACGTCGTGCCGAACATTATTCAGCGGTGTGTATATAGGCGTGCGATGATTGTGCCGCATAATCTTCTTGAGCGCTGCGTGGTACCCGCTCGATGCTGTAGGCAGTACCGTCATTGTCTACCATGCACATGGGGGTCAAGGGGGAGTTTGCGTGCAGCTGCGTAATGAATTTCGTACTGTTTTTTCCCGGGAAGCCTGTCACCAGCATGCGCACATTTTTCGTGAGCAATTCCTGCGAAACGCAGTCCACCGGCGAATCGCTGAAGCAGACTTTCATCTGTGCGTGGGCGTCATCGGCGATCTCCTGCAAACGCACCAGCGCATCCAGATCCGGAGAGAAGGACTGACGCTGGGGCAGGACGCTGAAGATGCGCAGTTCGGCATTTTTTTCTTCGGCAAGCTTTTTGCCGCATTCGATCAGCAGGCGGGAGGAATGCTGTGCCGTCACACAGACCAGTACGATCCCGTTTTCAGACATTTTGTTCACCTCGCTTTCCGGAGAAAAGAATACCATAAATTTATGAACAAACAAAATACGGGCGGTGAAAATGACGTAAAGCTTGCGTAAAAAATTTGTATAAAACTATTGCATTTTACGTTTCGATGTGCTACAATAGCGAAAATTAACGATAGAGGCGCAGGCGATTATCAGTACCGTTGTCCGGGAGGGTCAAGGCAAGATCTGTGGATGGCGGGAAAGGAGTCCTTGCCGAAGGCGGCTTTGCCACAGCCGTGCTGGTAGCCGGGAATAAGATCCCGTCTACTGTCGCTTATGCGGAGAGCTATCTTAATGGTCATAGAATTGTTTTGTTTTTATGATTATTGCGGATAGCTGCTTTGTGCGGCTATCTTTTTTTGTGGAGAAAAGGAGTGTTGGAATTGAAGAAAAACAGTGTTTTCAAGGGCGTAGCCACAGCGCTGATTACCCCGCTGACTGAGAACGGAATCGACTACGGCAAGTTCGGCGCAGTCATCGACTGGCAGATCGAGCAGGGGATCGACGCTTTGGTCATCTGCGGCACCACGGGCGAGGGCAGCACCCTCAACGACCGGGAGCACTGCGATGCGCTGGAGTACGCCGTCCAGCGTGCGAACGGCAGAGTGCCGATGATTGCCGGTACCGGCTCCAACGATACGGCGTATGCCATCGAGCTGACGAAGCACGCTTGCAAAATCGGCTATGACGGGATGCTTTTGGTCTCTCCCTACTACAACAAGGCGACGCAAAAAGGGCTTGTGAAGTCCTTTGAAGCGATTGCCGATGCGAGCACCAAGCCCTGCATCCTCTACAATGTTCCGTCCAGAACCGGCGTCAACATCGAGCCGGAGACCTATGCGGCGCTTGCGGATCACCCCATGATCAGCGGCATCAAGGAGGCGGGCGGCAACATCTCCAAGGTCGCAGAGGCCATGGCGCTGGTAGGCGACAGGCTGGACATCTATTCCGGCAACGACGACCAGATCGTACCGATCCTCTCTCTGGGCGGTTCGGGCGTGATTTCGGTCCTGTCCAACATTTTGCCGACGGAAACGGTCGCCATGTGCAAAAAGTATTTCGACGGCGATGTCAAAGAGGCGGCAAGGATGCAGCTGCATTACCTGCCGCTGATCAACGCCTTGTTCTGCGAGGTCAACCCCATCCCGGTCAAGGCGGCGATGGCGGCCATGGGTTTTTGCGAAAACTTCGTGCGCCTGCCCTTGACCACCATGGAGGAGGAGCACAGAGAGCATATGCTTGCGCTCATGCGTGCAGAGGGTCTGCGTGTTTGACCCATTATGTATACAGATTTTGAATGCAGAGGTGTGAAGAAATATGATTAGAATCGGTATTGCGGGCTACGGCAATTTGGGCAAGGGCGTGGAAGCGGCTGTTCACAACAGCCCCGACATGGAACTTGCCGTCATCTTTACCCGCCGTGATCCGGCGAGCGTTTCGCCGAAAACGCCGGGCGTCCGGGTCGCTTCCTTTGACAGCATTGCGGAGTATGCGGACAAAGTGGATGTGGTCGTCAACTGCGGCGGCAGTGCGACGGATCTTCCGGTGACGACCCCGAAGATCGCCGCCCTTTTCAATGTGTTGGACAGCTTTGATACCCATGCGAAGATTCCGCAGCATTTTGCCAAGGTGGATGATGCCGCAAAGAGCGGCGGGCACATTGCGATCATCTCCGTGGGCTGGGATCCCGGGATGTTCTCCCTGAACCGTATGTACATGAACGCCATCCTCCCCAATGGCAGTGACTATACCTTCTGGGGCAGAGGTGTCAGTCAGGGACATTCCGACGCCATCCGCCGCATTGACGGCGTGGTGGACGCCAGACAGTACACCGTGCCCGTGGAAGAAGCGGTGGCAAGAGTGCGTGCCGGGGAGAATCCCACGCTCACCACCCGGGAAAAGCATACCCGTGAGTGCTATGTGGTCGCCGAGGAGGGCGCAGACAAGGCACGGATCGAGAATGAGATCAAGACCATGCCCAACTACTTTGCGGACTACGACACGACGGTGTATTTCATCTCCATGGACGAGCTTCGTGAAAAGCACATGGGCATTCCCCACGGCGGCAGTGTGATCCGCAGCGGCTGTACCGGCTGGGATCTGACGACGAAGCACACCATCGAGTACAGCCTCAAGCTGGAATCCAACCCCGAGTTTACCGGCAGTGTGCTGGCTGCCTACGCAAGAGCCGCCTACAGAATGCGGCAGAACGGCGAGAGCGGCTGCAAGACTGTTTTTGACGTGGCGCCGGCACAGCTGATGCAAGAGAGTGGCGAAGCACTGCGTGCACATCTTCTGTAAGGCAGGGGGCGATATATATGGTATGTGACAACTTAACCGTCGGTGCAAACGGACATCTGTATTTTGCAGGGCTGGACACGATCGAGCTTGCGAAAGAGTACGGTACGCCGACCTATTTTATGGACGAAAACAAGATTCGTGAAAAGTGTCGCATCTACACAAAGACGCTCAAAGAATGCTTCGGAGACAAGGCGCTACCGCTTTATGCGAGCAAGGCGTTCTCCATCAAGCAGATGTACAGAATTTTGAGCGAGGAGCACATGGGCATTGACGTGGTCTCCCCGGGCGAAATCTACACAGCCTGCGCCGCAGGCTTCCCCATGGAGCGTGCCTTTTTCCACGGCAACAACAAGTCGGACGAGGAGATCGTCTATGCCATGGACAAGCAGATCGGCTATTTCATCGTGGACAACTTCGACGAGCTTGCCGCCGTGCAGGCGGAAGCGGCGAAGCGTGGCATCGTGCAGAAGGTTCTTTTGCGGGTGACGCCGGGCATCGACCCCCACACCCACCAGAAGATTTCCACCGGCAACGTGGATTCCAAGTTCGGCGTAGCGATGCAGACCGGGCAGGCACTGGAGTTCGCAAAGCAGGCGCTGTCCATGGACAGCCTTTCGCTCAAGGGCTTCCACTGCCATGTGGGTTCCCAGCTGTTTGATATCGAGCCGCTGCGGGAGGCGGGCAGAACTATGGTGCAGTTCACGGCGCAGGTTCGCGACCGGTTCGGCTATACGGCGGAGCTGATCGACTTGGGCGGCGGCTTAGGCGTGCGCTATGTGGACAGCGACCCCGAAATCGACCTTGCGGCAAGTATTCGTGAGATTGCCGACGTGGTCAAGGCGGAGTGTGCGGCGCTGCATCTGGATGTTCCGGCGATCCTGATGGAGCCGGGCAGGAGCATCGTGGCGGACGCAGGTCTGACGCTGTACACCGTCGGCAGCAAAAAGGAGATCTCCGGCATCAAGAACTACGTCTCCATCGACGGCGGTATGACGGACAATCCCCGCTACACCCTGTATTCCTCCGACTACACCGTTATCAATGCAGGAAAGATGCACGAAAAGGCGGACTATGTCTGCTCTGTGGCGGGCAAATGCTGTGAAAGCGGCGACTTGATTCAGGAGGGTGTGCATATCGTCACGCCGGAACGGGGCGATATTTTGGCCGTCTGTACAACGGGTGCATACAATTATTCCATGTCCTCCAACTACAACGCCATCCCCAGACCGCCTGTGGTCATGATTCGGGACGCAAAGGCGTATGTCGCTGTGGAGCGGGAAACCTTTGACGATATGATCTGCTGTCAGAAGTGAGTTCCAAAGGTGCCACTTTTGGTTGCCAACCACAGTTGGCGAAATCCGAACAACAGCAAAGCGCAGGAGGAAATCCCTCGTCGGGGATTCCCCGGTGTTAAGTACAAATTATACAATTCTCCAAGAGATAAAAACACGACCCGCACCCTCGAAAAAAGGTGCGGGTCGTTTCATGCTATGTATGGATTAAAGCTTTTCGCAGATTTCCTTGGTATCTCTGGCGATCATCAGTTCCTCGTTGGTGCAGACGACAAAGACACGAATCTTGGAGTCGGGTGTGGAGATCTCGCCCTCCTTACCGCGGCGCAGCTCGTTGTTGCGCTCGTAGTCGATCTTTGCGCCCATGAACGCCAGCTTGTCGCAGACGATGTCTCTGTACTGCGGGTTGTTTTCGCCGATGCCGCCCGTAAAGACGATGGCGTCCACGCCGCCCATGGCCGCCGCAAAGCCGCCGACATACTTGGTCAGCTGGTGGCAAAGCATATTCTCCACAAGCTGTGCTTTCTTGTCGCCTGCCTTGGACCGAGCCTCAATGGTGCGGTTGTCGCTGGTGTCGCCGGTGATGCCGAGCATACCGGACTTCTTGTTCATCACGGCGTCGATCTGGTCGGGGGTCAGACCCTCCTTCTTCATCAGCAGGGGAACGATGGCGGGGTCAATGGAGCCGCAGCGGGTGCCCATCATGATGCCCTCCAGCGGGGTGACGCCCATGGTGGTGTCGAAGCACTTGCCGTCCACAACGGCGGAGATGGAGGAGCCGTTGCCCAGATGGCAGGTGATGATCTTGCTGTGTGCGGGATTGCCCAGCAGTTCGATGGTCTTTTGGCTGACGAAGCGGTGAGAAGTGCCGTGGAAGCCGTAGCGGCGGATGCCGTATTTTTCGTAGTATTCATAGGGCAGTGCATACATATAGGCGTAGTCGGGCATGGTCTGGTGGAACCCGGTGTCGAACACGGCGACCTGCGGGACGCCCTGCATGATCTGCTGGCAGGCCTTGATGCCGGTGAGGTTGGCGGGGTTGTGGAGTGGCCCGAGCTCGAAGCATTCTTTGATGGCTTCTTCCACAGCGTCCGTTACAAGGACGGAACCGCTGAATTTCTCGGCGCCGTGCAGGACACGGTGACCGACTGCATCAATCTCGTCCATGGAGCGGATAACGCCGTTTTCCGCACTGGTCAGTGCCTCGATCACGACCTGAATGGCGGTGGCATGGTCGGGGATATCGCACTTTCTGTCCTTGATGTTTTTGGATTCATCGGCGGGAACCTTGTGGGTGTACATACTGTCCGCAGAGCCGATCTGTTCGCAGAT
>JAQXLO010000057.1 GCA_029012165.1 Oscillospiraceae bacterium
ATACCCAGCAACCGACCGTGACGAGCGGCACGGCGAAGCAGACGGCGCAAAACGTAGCCTCTACCCTCGTTGGAGGGCATTACGCCGTCGCCGATCATGAACGTCGTACTGCGGATATGGTCAGTGATGACACGCAGGGAAACGTCGTCCTTTTCGTTATCGTGGTACTGCACGCCTGCGATACGCATGATGTGCTTCATGATGTTCTGCACGGTATCGACCTCAAACAGGTTGTCCACGTCCTGTGCGATACACGCCAAGCGCTCCAAGCCCATGCCTGTGTCGATGTTTCAGTTTTTCAGACGGGTGTAGTTGTTGTTGCCGTCGTTTTCAAACTGGGTGAAAACGAGATTCCAAAACTCGACATAGCGGTCACAGTCACAGCCGACCTTGCAATCGGGAGAGCCGCAGCCGTACTTTTCGCCACGGTCATAGTACAGCTCCGAACACGGACCGCACGGACCTGCGCCATGCTCCCAGAAGTTGTCCTCCTTGCCGAAGCGCACCATGTGATCCTCGGGGATGCCGATCTCCTTCGTCCAGATGTCGTAGGCTTCGTCATCCTCCTGATAGACGCTGATGTAAATACGCTCGGGATCCATTTCCATGACCTTGGTGCAGAACTCCCACGCCCATGCGGTGGCTTCCCGCTTGAAGTAGTCGCCGAAGGAGAAGTTGCCGAGCATTTCAAAGTAGGTGCCGTGACGGGCAGTCTTGCCCACACGCTCGATGTCCGGAGTGCGGATGCACTTTTGACAGGACGTCACCCTGGTGCGGGGCGGAGTCAGCTCCCCGGTAAAGTATTTTTTCAGCGGCGCCATACCCGCATTGATCAGCAAAAGGCTTTTGTCTCCCTGCGGGATCAGCGAAGCGCTGGGAAAACGCAGATGTCCCTTGCTCTCGAAGAAAGAGAGGTACTTCTCCCGCAGTTCGTTTAAGCTTGTCCATTCCATAATCTATCGTCTCCTGTAAATTGATTTGAAAATTTATCCGATCAGAAGTCCAACGGCACGGATGACCGCCAGCATTCTGTACTCGTCCACATTTAAATCCGCCACGCTGCAGGAATTATATACCTTGCGTAAAAGCCCCTGCAGCGCTTCGCCGCCCATAGCCTGCGTCACACGGTAGCCCATGTAGTGCAGCTCCAGCTCGCCGACGATGTGGGTATAGTCCATCAGGGAAAGCGCCTTGCCCTTGGACGAATTTGCCATACATTCGGTGCGTTGAAACAGCTTCTGCGAAGTTGCCCGCATCACGAAAAGGTTGGACAAATACACGGCTTCCTGCGTCCGCAGATCCACGGCAATATAGCAGGTCCTGCGCCCGTCCTGCAGCTCGACGAGATA
The DNA here is from genome assembly GCA_029012165.1 of Oscillospiraceae bacterium. GTDB lineage: Bacteria > Bacillota > Clostridia > Oscillospirales > Acutalibacteraceae > UBA1425. The sequence continues at coordinate 1,350 of JAQXLO010000057.1, forward strand.
AATTTGCGCATCCTTTGCCAGATCGTCGGAAACCTTGTCCACGCTTTCGGGAGAGAGGAAAAAGATATTGGCGATCTGCTTGTCCGCAAACAGTTCTGACAGGGTCTTCTGCGGCTGTACGGCGCCGTCCAGCAGAGCGTTGCCGACCTTCAGTCCCATGCTTTTGTCCGCCAGCAAAACGGCACTGTCGTTCATCCGCACCCATCCCGAACGAAGCTTGGACTTGAAATCCGCCGCCCCCACCGGGAGCACCGACGCCGACAGGAGGACGAGGGTCAACACGGCCGCCAGCAAGCTTTTGACGCTTCTTTTCATTTGTGTGCCTCCGTTCAAGAACAGTTATCCAATAATACACCATTCTATAATCGCTCTATGATACCATATAAAAAGTAAAATGTCAACTTTTCCGATACAAAAAAACGGATGCAGGCGGCCTTTACAAGGCACACCGTACATCCGTCTGTGTTTCTCGTTTTCCTGAGGGACAGGCTCACTCCGTCCCGTGCAGCATTTGCAGCATCTCCAAATACATCTGCCGTGTTTGCTCCCTGTCTGCGTGCAATCCGATGGGCGTACCGTGGTCGCCCTTGCGCATGGGCATCACATTCCAAATGCCCGGTTCGATACACCCGGCATCAAAATTCCGGTGCGGTGCACCGGCAGGGCAGCACGCCGACTGCACATTCACCAATCCATCGTTGCAGCAGGCAGTGTTGCCGATACTTTTTCCGTACCGGAACATGGCGGAGGATGTGACTTTCAGCAGCGCTGTGTCCGCCCTGCTCACCGGACGCTGCTTAGTGCTCTTCACCGGGTCGATCGCATTGTAGCAGTAGGAAAAATAGTAAACCTTCGGGTTCATGCGTATATATGTGTTCCACTGTGCGGCACCCTCGGGGCTCAGGTCATACTCCAGACAGTCCGTGTGACTGTGGATCTGTCGTTTCGCTTCTCCCAAAGGCAGCGAATCCTTTTTGCCGGGCGTGCAGCTCAAGCCGTACTGCTCCATATGGAAATCGACCACACCGCCCTGCGCAGGCGTCCTGCCGACAAGACCGGCATAGTTATACACCACTGCCTTTGCGGGAGCCATGATCCTGTACTGATGCATCATGCCAATGGCGCAGGTGCCGTTGTGCGGTGCGCAGATGGTCACGATACTCTGTACCCAATCTTCTTTGCCGCCGGTGAACAGGGCAGACAGGGTGCCATCCTGTGTTGCCGCCTGCTCCTCGGGATCGCCGTAGGTCAAAAGATGCACCAAAAGACGGATAGTATTGCCGCCGAAGCTGTGTCCGATCAGGTGAATCTTTCGCACACTGCCCCATCCGCTGACCAAGGGCGTGTCATATTTCCTGCCAAAACGGCGATGATTGGCCTTTTCGGCATGGGCTTTGCCGTAATCCACCACGGTACCCGTCAGCCGTGCGTACAGCTCACATGCCCTGTCCCATGCGCTGTTGATCGGACCGACGGAGGCGCTGTAGCACACATAGCCCTGCCCGTTGAGATAATCCGTCAAGCTGCCTGTGGTGGCTCCCCAGTAGGGTATCTTTTTGTCGATGCCCTCATCACTGCCCCATCCGAACACACCGTGCACAAAAACGATCGGATATTGACACACTTCTCCCATATGGGCGCCTCCTGTTAATTTTTCAAATTCTATGATAGCATTATATACCATTTGGGGATGCATTGCAATATGGTTCAAAAATTTTTCTTGTCATAAAACGTGCAACGTGGTACAATATTTTTACAGACTTTTGCTCGATTATTTCGGTACCGAATTATTTCTGCCGATCCGGCAAACCGTGCAAAATACAGAACTTTTCAGGAGGCAAGCATGAAACTCACAAGCGAGGATATCGTTCTGTTTTCCGGGGACTCCATCACGGACGGAAACCGGGGACATAAAATGGATTTGAACCACATCATGGGACACGGCTACCAAACCATCGTTGCGGGGAAATTGGCTCTGCAGAACGCTTCTTCCCGCCCCCGATTCATCAACAAAGGGTACTCCGGCTACACCATGGGTCAGCTGCTGGAAAAATGGCAGGAGGATGTGCTGGACAACCGTCCGACGGTGCTGAGCATCCTCGCCGGCGTCAACGACGTGCATACAGGCGTCAACGCCGGAATGACTGCCGAAGAAATTTCTTTTCGGTACCGAAACAATGTACAGCAAGCCATTACCCGTTCTGTCGACACACTCGACAAAATCAGAATCATTCTTGTGGAGCCGTTCTATTTTCCGCTGGACCGCAGCGACCTTTCCTACCGTTTCACCCCGCACCCGAACTGTGAAGCGGATTTTCCCCGTCCCGACCGTGACGACACCGACGAAGCCGTTCAAAAACGATTGGAGGCGATGGCACTCGTGCAAAGCGCCGCCCGTACCGTCGCCGAGCAGAATGGGTGTACTTTCGTTCCGCTTCGTGCACGCTTCGAGCAGGCGTTCGCCGAAAGCCAACGAGAATATTTTATCTGGGACGGCACCCACCCCACCATTGCCGGGCACGCCCTGATTGCCGAGGCTTGGCTGGAAACCGTGAAATGACCCAAAAATCAAGAGGAGCAGACCTTTGCCGTCTGCTCCTCCAAACTTATATTCGGTTTACTTTTTGCGGTTTCGATAGTCCCGCTGAATATCACCGCACCAGCAAGCGTCCAGTTTACGCCCCTCTCGCACGGTGCTGACCGCATCACTGATGGCCTCGTAGTTCACCGCAGTGCCCTGGCTGTCGCAAATGAAGTCCGTCGCACGGTCTTTACGGATGCCGATTCGCCCTGCAGTTTCCACGGCGTCGATGTTGGCACCGAGAAACAGGAACTCCCAGCCGTATTTGCTTTGCTGGCGTTCGATCATCTGGCGGATGCGTTGGACGCTGTATTTGCAGCTGGCGTTTTCCATGCCGTCCGTGGTGATGACAAACATCGTGTGGGCAGGCACATCCTCCGGCCGTGCATACTTGTGGACGTTGCCGATGTGGTGGATCGCACCGCCGATGGCGTCCAGCAGCGCCGTGCAGCCGCCGACAACATAGTCCTCCTGTGTCATCTGCACCACATTCTGCACGGGAATCCGGTCATGCAGGACGGTGCTCTCGCTGTTGAACAGAACGGTGGAAACCAACGCTTCGCCCTGCTGTGCCTTTTGCTTGCGAAGCATGGCGTTGAATCCGCCCACCGTATCGCTCTCCAGCCCGCCCATGGAGCCGCTTCTGTCAAGGATAAATACGAGTTCTGTCAAGTTGTTGTTCATGTTTTTCCCTCCGTGTTATTTTGTGTCTTTATTGTAACAGAAGGGAAAACGGATTTGGTCGCCTCGCAAGCGACATTTACGCACCCAATAATTTTTGGTCGAAAGCGAACAGCGCTTCGTTGATCTCCGTCACGTCATATTTGCCGTGGACGATGAAAAACTCGATGATGATGTCAAACTCGCTGCTGTGGGACAGGGCATACCCCGCCTTGAGGAGCATCTCCTTCGTCTCCTCCAGCGACAGTTCCAAAGCGATGGCAAAGGCGATGACCGTTTGCTTGCCGGGCTTGTAGGCGGGATTGCTGCGGATTTTGGAAAACAGCTTGCGGTCGATGTTGGCACGCTTGTAGCACTGCACATCGGTCAGCCCTTTTTCGTCTATCTTGCGAAAGAGCATCTGCGCAAAGCTCTCGTCCAGCTGCTGCAAAAGATCGTCCAGCGTTTCCTCCCGGAAAGCCGCCGCCGTCGGACACGCCGCATCCTCTGTCTCCCGGGGAACATACTGTCCCCAAGTCCTGCGCTTCGGCGAAGGACGGGAGGCACGATACCTCTCGTCCGAAAGCTCGGCCTGCTGCACATAGCGGTCGTTGATATACGCCTGCACCTCGCCGAATTTGGAGGCAGCCGCCTGCAAAGATTCCCGGTCGAACAGCACTATATATACCGTCATGTCGTGGGTCTGCAAAAATGCCTGTATGGTGCGCACCGCCACATCCAGCGCCTGCGCCCGGGGATAGCCGTACACCCCGGCAGAGATGAGCGGAAACGCCACCGATTCGCAGTCCGATGCGGCGGCGATCTCCAAGGAACGCCTGTAACAAGAGGACAGCAATTCTTCTTCCCCACGCTGGCCGCCGTGCCACACGGGGCCGACCGTATGGATGACATACCTGCACGGCAGGTTAAACCCGTCCGTTCTTTTTGCTTCGCCCGTCTTACAGCCGCCGAGGGTCAAGCACTGCTTCAAAAGCTTTGCCCCTGCGGCTCTGTGGATGCTGCCGTCCACACCGCCCCCGCCCAAAAGCGTCTTGTTGGCGGCGTTGACGATGGCATCCACCTGCATTTTTGTGATATCATTTCGCACAAATAACAGCGGCATAGTATCCTCTCCTTTTCCCTACAATAACACATCAAATACTGAAAATCAAGCGTGCGTTCCTTATATTGCGGAAAGGATCGGAAAGAATAGTTATAAATGTGCCGTTCCTGTGTCGAAACACCTTGACATCCGTCGTGAATCGTAATATAATTTTTTGGAATATTTATTGTATAGATTTGGAAAGGAAGATCCTGTCATGGAATTTAAGGAATATGACTTTATCCCCGTCATCCTCGGCGGCGATATCACGGCATACAGCCTCATTCGCTCCTTCTACGAGGCGTATCAGGTCAAGTCCATCGCAGTCAATATGTCCCAGGGTGGCCCCGTTGTCATGAGCGGACTGTGCGAGAGCATCTACTACGAGGGACTGGAAAATGTGGACGTACTCATCCCCGCTCTGCTGGAGGTCGGCGAAAAATACGGCAAGGACAAGAAGCTGCTTGTCCTCGGCTGCGGCGACTGGTATGTGCGCATCCTGAGCGAGAACAAGGACAAGCTGTCCGACTACTACATCATCCCCTACATCGACCCCGACATCCTCAACGAGATCGTGCTGAAGGACAAGTTCTACGAATACATGGAAGAGCTGGACATCCCCTACCCCAAAACCTTCGTCTATGACTGCAAGGAAAAGACGCCCCTGACCTTTGACTTTGACTATCCCATCATCGCCAAAACCGCCAACAGCGCCATGTACCACTATGCCAAATTTGAGGGGAAGAAAAAGGTTTTCTGCTTCGACAACAAGCAGCAGCTGGAGACGATGCTTAAAAACCTCGCCACCTCCACATACGACTACAAGTTCCTAATTCAGGACAGGATTCCCGGCGATGACACGGGAATGCGTGTGCTCACCTGCTACTGCGACAAAAATTCCGATGTCCGCTTCGCCGCATTCGGACACACCCTTCTGGAGGAACACACCCCCTCCGCCCTCGGCAATCCCTGTGCCATCATCAATGAGGTCAACATGGAGGTCGTGGATCAGGCACAGCGTTTCCTGAAACGGGTCGGCTATGTGGGCTACGCCAACTTCGATCTCAAATACGATCCCCGGGATGGCAAGTACAAGTTCTTTGAAATCAACGTGCGTTTAGGGCGCAGCAACTACTACATCACCGGCAGCGGCTTCAACGCCGTGAAGTATCTGGTGGACGAATACATCTACGGCAAGCAGTTCGAGGGCTTGACCGTGGCGGACAACGAGGAGCATCTGTTCACATTTGTGCCGAAATACGTCATCAAAAAATTCGTCAAAGACCCGGAAATGCGTGCCAAGGCACTGCGGCTGTATAAAGAGGGCAAGTGGAGCAATCCCATCATCTACGCCCCCGACATGACGATGCAGCGCCGGCTGTATGTGGCGGCATATGAACTGAACCAGATCAAAAAATTCAACAAATACTACAAGTAACGGAGGCGATCGACTATGTGCGGATTTGTCGGCTATGTGGATGCGGATATCCCCATGGCGCAGTCCTGCATCCGTCCCATGACGGACGCAATCGTGCATCGGGGTCCCGATCAGGACGACTACTTCATCACGGACGGTGCGGCGCTGGGCTTTCGCCGTCTGAGCATCATCGACCTGGAAAACGGCAGTCAGCCCATCGAAAACGAGGACGGCACGAAGGTGCTGGTTTTCAACGGAGAGATCTACAACTTCCAGCCCCTGCGGGAAGAGCTGATCGAAAAGGGTCATGTCTTTAAAACCCATGCCGATTCCGAAGTGCTTCTGCACGGGTACGAAGAATACGGCAAGGCGCTTCTGAACAAACTGCGTGGAATGTTCGCTTTCGTTATTTACGACAAGCCGTCCCGCAAGCTGTTCGGCGCCCGGGATATTTTCGGCATCAAGCCGTTCTACTACTATCGGCGGGACAACGTTTTCCTTTTCGGCTCGGAGATCAAGAGCTTTCTGCCCCACCCCGCTTTTGTGCGGGAATTGAATAAGGAGCGCATCCCCGAGTACCTGAGCTTTGAATACATTCCCAACCGGGAGACCCTGTTTAAAAATGTGTATAAGCTGCTCGGCGGCGAGTGCTTCACCTATGAAAACGGAGAAATGCACACCGAGCGGTACTTTGATTTTCAGTACGACATCGACGAGAGCAAGACCATCGATGA
>JAQXLO010000058.1 GCA_029012165.1 Oscillospiraceae bacterium
GTCCAGTGGACTGTTTTGGCGTGGGGAACCCTCGCCGGGGGTTCCCCGGTGCGAAGCACAAATCCCACAATTTTCCGTGAGGAGCGAAAAAATCCAACTTCGCAATCCGCATACCCCAATCTGTGCGGTATTGCCCTGACAACAGAAAAGCGCAGGAGGGGAGCCAAAACAGTCCGGTGGACTGTTTTGGCGTGGGGAACCCTCGCCGGGGGTTCCCCGGTGCGAAGCACAAATCCCACGATTTTCCGTGAAGAACGAACAAAAACAAGCACTGTATGCTGCTCGGCAGTCATACAGTGCTTGTTGCGTAAATGTAAAGGATGGAAAAATGTCCCTGCGCTTTAGCGGTAGCCGTATTTTTTGAGGATGGCTTCGATGCGATCGGCGGGATCCAGCAGGTCGCCCATAGATTCGTCGTGGTTGAGCGTGGCAATGATAAGGGAAATGTACTTGGACAGATCCACTTCCGTATACCATTCACGCTCCAGAAGCTCCGGCATACGGTAGATCAGGTTGGTGGTGAACACTCGGTCGATCAGTCGTGTTTCAAAAGCGTTGTCGAACACCTCGAGACCGTTGCAGAACAGGCCGAAGGCGGAACAGATGAAGATTCGGTTTGCCTTGAGATCCTTGAGTTTGCGGGCGACTTCTATCATGGAGTCGCCGGAGGAGATCATATCATCCACGATGATGACGTCCTTGCCCTCCACGTTGGAGCCGAGGAATTCATGCGCCAAAATGGGATTTCGACCGTTGACGATGGTGGTGTAGTCACGGCGCTTGTAGAACATACCCAGCTCCAAACCGAGCACTGTGGCGTAGTAGATACAGCGGTTCATGCCGCCCTCGTCGGGGGAGATGACCATCATGTGCTCCTTGTCAATGTGCAGATCGGGAACGGTCTTGACCAGCGCCTTGATCATCTGGTAGGTAGGTGCGACATTTTCAAAGCCGTGCAGGGGAATAGCGTTCTGTACCCGAGCATCGTGGGCGTCGAAGGTGATCACATCGTCCACACCCATATCCTCGCACAGTTCGATCAGCGCATTGGCACAGTCGAGGGACTCCCGGTGAGAGCGCTTGTGCTGACGGCCTTCATACAACATGGGCATGATGACGGTGATTCGTCTGGCCTTGCCGCCAACGGCGCTGATGGCACGCTTGAGGTTGGCGAAGTGGTCGTCGGGGCTCATGTGGTTTTCGTGTCCGTACATTGTATAGGTGATGCCGTGGTTGAACATATCGCAGACGATGAACAGATCGTGTCCACGAACGGAGTCGTGGATGATCGCCTTGCCTTCACCGGTGCCGAAACGGGGGAAATCTATGTTGATCAGAAAGGAACTGCGATCATCGTTGCAGTCCAAGAAATCCGGGTTTTCTTTTTTGCGTTCTTCACGCCAAGTGAGCAGGTAGTTGTCGATCTTTCGTGCCAGCTCATGGCATCCGGGCAGCGCAATGATACCCAAGGGACCGACAGGACTGCGTTTGAACGATACAGCTAAATCAGACATTTTTTATCCCCCATACAATATGTGATTTTGCGATGTTGCTTTATTCTATTGTACCTATTGTAACCGCTTTTTTCAAGCTATTCTCCGTAATTTTTACAAAAAAATATGTTCTTCATTTGCGGAAATTTTTGTCGATTTGTACCAAATCAAACAAAGTTGCGTTCCACATGAATCACAGCATAATAGGACTCGTCCTTCGTGCGCAGACATTCTTCCACCATGCGGGCCAGATCGGCGTCGGAGTAGCGAAATTTGTGGGGTGTGACAAGATCAAAGATGAGATTGGTATGGGAAGGTCCTGCAACCACACGGAAATCGTGGATGGTCAGTGCTTCGTCAATAGATTTTACGCAGTCCATGGTCATGTTTCGCAGGGCGGCAATGTGATCGTCATCGACAACGACAGGATCCAAATGGATGACGAGAAGCATGCCCATTTCCCGCATCACATCCTGTTCGATCAGGTCGATGGTGTCGTGGATCTCCGTGACGTCATAGGTGGCAGGAACCTCCGTGTGGATGCTGCCGAAGAGCCTGCCCGGACCGTAATCATGGATGATCAGGTCGTGAACGCCCACGATGCCGTCATAGGACAGGATTTTCTGCACAAGCTTGTCGATAAATTCCTTTTCCGGCGGCTTGCCCAGCAGGGTATCCATGGACTCCTTGAATAGGCGAATGCCGGCGATGAAGATGAACACGGCCACGCCCAAGCCGAACCAACCGTCCAGCGGCAGGGACGTGAATTTGGAAAGGATGAGGGAAATGAGCGTTGCGCCGGTAGAGGCCATGTCGCCGAAGCTGTCGGCCGCCGATGCCTCCAGAGCGGGGGAGTGGATGCGCTTGCCGAGGGTTTTGTAAAAGATGGCCAGCCAAAGCTTGCCGAGGATGGAGACGATCAGGATCGCCATGGAAATGTAGCTGAATTTGACCGCCTCGGGATGCAGGATCTTCTGCACACAGGAGGAAGCCAGTTCATAGCCCATGATCAGAATCAGAAACGTGACGATCATGGTGCAGACGTATTCCAGTCTGCCGTGCCCAAAGGGATGTTCCTCGTCGGCGGGCTTGCCGGAAAGCTTGAAGCCGAAAACATTGACCGAGCTGGACGCCGCATCGGACAGGTTGTTGAAAGCGTCGGCGGTGATGGCGATACTGCCGGTGATGGAGCCGGCGAAATACTTTGCGGCAAACAGCAGGAGGTTCATCACAATGCCCACGATGCCGCTGCACATACCGCATCGGGTGCGCAGGGCACTCTCCTCTCCGCCCCGGGCTGTGAGGGCACGGATAATCAGTCGAATCATACAAAGCGCTCCTTTTTTAAAATAATTAGGTAAACGGGACGCAAAGCGCTGTCTTTCCCCGGACATGCCGCAGGGAAAGACGCATTGCATACTTTGAACAAACCTGTTTTCTCTGCAATACATTATACCTTCTTTCGGCGTCTTTGACAATCATAGGATAGTATTTTTGTGGAAATAGCCAAATCCTCGTCAAATTTGTATAATTTTTTTTGAGGTTTTGAAGAAAATTTATTGAAATGTGAAAAAAGCTATGCTATACTATAAAGGATGTTGAACATTTTAACATAGGCAAATCTTACACGGTCACGCTTCCGAGGAAGCGGAGATATAAGGAGGAATTTCTTTGAAAGTCTATAACGCAAAAAATATTCGCAATATCGTCATCGCCGGCCACGGCGGCAGAGGCAAGACTTCTCTTGCGGAGGCGATGCTGTTTCTGAGCAAGGCAACCGACCGTCTGGGCAGAGTGGCCGACGGCAACACGGTCATGGACTTTGACGCCGAGGAAAAGAAACGCAAGATCTCCGTTTCCACCGCTGTGGCGCCGCTGGAGTGGAAAGATACAAAAATCAACCTGCTGGACACACCCGGTCAGTTTGACTTTGCCGCAGGGCTGAGCGAAGGCGTTCGTGCGGCTGAGGCGGCACTGATCGTGACGGCGGCAGGTTCCGGCTACGACGTCGGTGCGGAAAAGGCTGTCAAGGCAGCCAACCAGCGAGGCATCGCAAAGATGTTTGCCATCACCCGCTGCGATGCGGAAAACACCAACTTCTACAAGACTTTCGAGGCACTGCACGAGGTACATAAGACCGAGCTGTGCCCGGTGGTCGTTCCCTATATGCAGGGCGACAAGGTTGTTTCCTACGTCAACTTTGCCACCGGCAAGGCGTACAGCTACAACGGCGGCAAGGCCTCCGAAACGGCCATGCCCGAGGATGACAACATCGAGGAGATGAAGGCGATCTTCAGCGAGGCTGTGGCATCCGCAGACGATGCGCTGATGGAAAAGTTCCTGATGGATGAGCCCTTCACCGCCGAGGAAGTCAAGAACGGTCTGGGCGCAGGCATCGCATCCGGCGCCGTATATCCCGTGTTCGCCTGCTCCGGCTACACCACGGACGCTGTGGATCTGCTGCTGGACTGCATTGCGGACTACGCACCCAATGCTGCCGACTACGCCGGTGAGGGTGATCTCACCTGTGATGAAAAGGGCGACCTTGCGGCGATCTGCTTCAAGACCATCGCAGACCCGTTTGTCGGCAGAATGTCCTTCTTCAAGGTCGTTTCCGGCAAGATCACGGCGGACGTTCCCGCATACTGCGCACGTACCGGTGAGAGCGAGCGTATGGGCAAGCTTGTCCTGCCCCGGGGCGGCAAGCAGGAGGATGTGGCGGCGATTCCTGCCGGCGACATCGGCGTCGTGACCAAGCTGTCCGGCTTCAAGACCGGCGACACCCTTTGCAGCGCTAAGAAGGTCATCGAGCTGGAGCCGGTACAGTTCCCGGCACCCTGCCTTTCCATGGCGGTCAAGACCAAGAAGAAGGGCGAGGAAGAAAAGGTCACCTCCGGTTTGCTGCGTCTTGCCGAAGAGGATCTTACCATTTCCTATGTTACCAATAAAGAAACCAGAGAGCAGGTCCTGTCCGGTATGGGCGAACAGCATCTGGACGTCATCATCTCCAAGCTGAAGGCGAAATTCGGCGTGGATGTGGATCTGACCGTCCCGAGAGTGGCCTACAGAGAGACCATCCGCAAGGTCGTTGACAAGCAGGGACGCCACAAGAAGCAGTCCGGCGGTCACGGTCAGTTCGGCGATGTTTGGATCCGTTTCGAGCCGCTGGACAGCGAGGACTTCATCTTCACCTCCGACGAAGTGGTCGGCGGTTCCGTGCCGAAGAACTTCTTCCCCGCCGTGGAAAAGGGTCTGCGTGAAAGCATTGCCAAGGGCATGATTGCCGGCTATCCCATGGTCGGCATCAAGGCGGCACTCCACGACGGCTCCTATCATCCGGTGGACTCCTCCGAAATGGCATTCAAGACGGCGGCGCAGATCGCATTCAAGAACGCCATCCCCGAAGCGAAACCCACGATTTTGGAGCCCTTCGGCACCCTGAAGGTTCAGCTGCCCAAGGATGATCTGGGCGACATCATGAGCGACGTTACCAAGCGCCGAGGCAGAGTGCTGGGCATCGAACATACGGGCGAGCACAATATGCGTGAGCTGATTGCGGAAGTACCCATGGCGGAAATGGGCAATTTCTCCACCATTCTGCGTTCCGTGACTGCGGGCAGAGGCTCCTTCTCCATCGAGTTTGCCCGCTACGAGGATGCACCCGCCGATGTGGCGAACAAGGTCATTGAGGAAGCCAAGGCCGCCGCTGAGGAAGACTAAACATTATATGGGGGACGGTTTGAACGCCGTCCCCTTTTTTGCACAGATTTCTCCCCTCTGTGCACACATCGAAAAAAGGAAGCCTCTCTTTTTGAGAAGCTTCCTTTTTCTCTATTCAAGCGTCAAAAGCGGCTGCGTTCAGCCGATTTTTTCGGGGTCGAATGCGGGCATCGGCAGGAGTTTAAACAGGTTCTGCCGATGCAGACGGTCAATCTTTTCCCGCACGGCGTCCTCTTCGATTTCTCCCGTGCGGATGTAGCGGTCCAGCACGTCATAGGTAAAGCCCAGATTCTCTTCGTCTGTTTTGCCGCACAAGCCGTCGATGGGCGGCTTGTCGATGAGCACCTGCGGCAGTCCCAAAACTCGGCCGATGGCTCTGACCTCGGTGACGGTGAGGTGGGCGAGGGGACTGAAATCTCCTGCGCCGTCGCCGTAGCGGGTGGCGTAGCCGACGTAATCCTCGGACAGGTTGCAGGTGTTGGCGACCCTGCCGTTCATGCTCTGTCCCACGGCGTAGAGCGTCGCCATGCGGATGCGAGGCGGCAGGTTGATGCGGGTCTGCGTTGTGACGGGGATGTCGCCGAGACTTTCCAAAGCGGCGGCAACGGTCTTCTCGATGTTGACTTCCAACCGGCGGATGCCCAGATGATCCACCAGCAGATACGCCATGTCGATGTCGCTCTGCTGACCGCAGGGCATGAGCACGCCGATCACACGCTCTTTGCCCAGCGCCTCGGCGCACAGGGCGGCGACCACGGAGCTGTCCTTGCCGCCGGAGATGCCGACGATGGCATTGCAGTCCTTGCCGTTGTCCGCAAAGAAAGTGCGAATCCACTGCACACATTGTTCTGTGACTTTTTCTGCCTGAAACATTTTTATACGCCTTCTTTATTTGCGCAGCAGTGCGACCATGCGTTCTGCCGCCAATTTGGTGTCCGCAGGGGAGCCGAACATGGAGAAGCGGAAATAGCCCTCGCCGCATTTGCCGAAGCCTTCGCCGGGGGTGCCGATGACCTGAATCTCGTTCAGCAGCAAGTCAAAGAATTCCCAGCTGCCCATGCCGTCCGGGCACTGGATCCAAATGTACGGCGCATTCTTGCCGCCGGTATACCAAATGCCCAGCTCGTCCAGCGCCGCCATCAGGCACTTGGCGTTCTGCTTATAGATGCGGATGTTTTCCTGTACCTGTTTTTGACCCTCGGGGGTAAAGACAGCGGCGGCACCCTTTTGAATGATGTAGGACACGCCGTTGGTTTTGGTGGTGCGGTTGCGCACCCACATGGCGTTGACGTTCATGCCGTCCCGCTCCAGCGTTTTCGGAATGACGGTATAGCCGCAGCGGGTGCCGGTGAAGCCGGCAGTCTTGGACAAAGAGCAGATCTCCAAAGCGCAGGTGCGTGCACCCTCGATTTCAAAGATGCTGTGGGGGATGCTCTCATCCTCGATGAACGCTTCATAGGCGGCGTCATAGATGAGGATGGCATCGTTTTTGTTGGCATAGTCCACCCACTGCTTCAGCCCCTCCCGGGTAAATACGGCGCCTGTGGGGTTGTTGGGCGAGCAGATATAGAGAATATCCGCCTGCAAATCGTCCGTGGGCAGGGGCAGGAAATGGTTCTCCTTGCCGGCGGCGACCCGCACGATCGGTCTGCCGTCCATGACGTTGGCGTCCACATAGGCGGGGTAAGCCGGTTCCAGCACGCAGACGGTGTTGTCCTTGGAGAACAGCTCCAGAATGTCGCCCAGATTGTCGCTGGCGCCGCTGGACACAAACACTTCGTCCGCATCCAAGACGATCTTGCGCTCGGCGTAGTAGTCCCGAATCGCCTCCCGCAGAAAATCTGCGCCGCACTCGGGCATATAGCCGTGGAAATCCTTGCCGGCCTGGTCATCCACCGCTTCGTGCAGCGCATCAATGACGGCGCCGCACAGGGGAAGGGTCACGTCACCGATGCCCAGCCGCAGCAGCTTTTTGTCGGGATTGGCTTTTTGATACGCCGCCACACGCTGTGCGATGTCGTGGAACAGATAGGAAGTTTTCAAATCGTTGTAGCAAGTATTCAGTTTCATTCGTCTACCTCACATTCACAAACAGTAGCGGCAGGTCCCGTCATCATGACCGTGTAATCCGGCAAAACACGGATGTGCAGAGTGCCGCCGTCCAAACGGACGGAAATGTCCTCGTCGATTTTGCAGTAGCCGGCCTTGACAGCCGCCGCCGCTGTGGCGCAGGCGCCTGTGCCGCACGCCATGGTGATGCCGCTGCCCCGCTCCCAGACACGCATCCGCAGATCGTTTTCTCCCAGCACCTGCGCAAACTCCGCATTGACGCCCTCAGGGAAGAAAGCGTCATGCTCCAGTGCGGCGCCGACGGTGGTCAGCGGCGCATTTTCCGCATCGGGGATAAAGGTGACGGTGTGGGGATTGCCGACGGAAACGGGCGTGGTGGTGAGCGCCTGTCCGCAGACGGTCAGGGTGACGGGTTCACATACCGTGACCTTGCCCATGTTGACCGTGGCGGAGACGACCTTGCCGTTTCGCACCGTCAGCTCCAGCGTGCGGATGCCGGAAAGGGTCTCGATGGTCAGGCGGGTCTTGTCCGTGTAGCCCTTGTCATAGACATATTTGCCCACACAGCGGATGCCGTTGCCGCACATTTTCGCCTCACTGCCGTCGGCATTGAAAATGCGCATCTTGAAATCCGCCACAGCGGATTTTTGCACAAGGATGATGCCGTCCGAGCCGACGCCGAAATGGCGGTCGGAATATTTTATGGACAGGGAAACCGGGTCGGCGACTTCACCGTAGATGTACAGGTAGTCGTTGCCCAGACCCTGCATTTTGGTCATATGCATAATTAAACCACTCCTTTTTCGTTGATGGTGGAGATGCCCATGGTGATCTCCTCGAGGACGTCCAAAAGTACCTTGACCGTGTCGAGGGAGGTGAACATGGTGATCCCGTTTTCCACGGCGCAGTTGCGAATTGCCACGCCGTCCTCGTAGTGGACGCCCGACAGGATCGCCCGGGTGTTGAGCACATAGCTGACATAGCCGGCACGGATGGCTTCCAAAATTTCCGTGCTGCCCTCGCTGAGCTTGCGGCGGATGCGGGTGCGGATGCCGTGCTTTTTCAAAAATTCCGCTGTGCCAACGGTGGCTTCGATGTTGAAGCCCATGTCGTAGAACCGCTGTACCAGCGGCAGAGCCTCCTGCTTGTCCTCATCGGCGAGGGTGACAAGGACGGTGCCGTAGTTTTGCAGCCGCAGACCCGACGCCAAAAGCGCCTTGTACATGGCACGGTGCAGCTTGTTGTCGTAGCCGATGGCTTCGCCCGTGGACTTCATCTCCGGGGACAGATAGGCGTCCATGCCGTGGAGTTTCGAGAAGGAGAAGGCAGGCGCCTTGACGTACCAGCGTTTGCTTTCCGAGGGGTACAGTTCGGTGATGCCCTGCTCCCGCAGGCTCTTGCCGAGGATGGCGTAGGTGGCGATGTCCGCAAGGCTGTAGCCCGTGGACTTCGACAGGAACGGCACGGTGCGGGAGGAGCGGGGGTTGACCTCGATGATGTATACGTCCTCGTGCTCGTCCACGATGAACTGGATATTATACAGACCGACAATGCCGATGCCCAGACCTAAGCGTTTGGCGTAGTCGAGAATGGTGTCCTTGACCTTTTGGGAGATGCTGAAGGTGGGATAAACGCTCATGGAATCGCCGGAGTGGACACCGGTACGCTCCACCAGCTCCATGATGCCGGGGACGAACACGTCCCTGCCGTCGCAGATGGCATCAACCTCCACTTCCTTGCCACGGATGTATTTATCCACCAGCACAGGCTTGTCCTCGTCAATCTCCACAGCGGTTTTCAGGTAGTGCCGCAGGTCGCTTTCCTTGGCGACGATCTGCATGGCACGTCCGCCCAGAACGAAGCTGGGACGTACCAGAACGGGATAGCCGATCTCGGCGGCTGCCTTGATGCCGTCCTCGATGCACGTCACGGCACAGCCCTTCGGCTGGGGGATGTGCAGCTG
>JAQXLO010000059.1 GCA_029012165.1 Oscillospiraceae bacterium
CGGTACGCCGATCTACGACATCAAACCCTATCTTCCTTTTGCGGATTCCCACCCCGAGGCAGTCGGCGGGTATGCGGACGAATGCAGGGCGTATCGCCTCGCTGTGGATTTTCCCCGGCCGCTTCTGCTGCGATTGCCGGAAAACAAAAGAGAGACCGTACTGGACTGTCTCTCCGAGGATCCCCGCCCGTCCTATCAGCAGGACGAACACAGGGTTTACAGTATGCGTTTTATGGATTTTGATATCCGTTTCCGTGTGTCCCAAAACACGCTGTATGTCCTTGCCGTAGATTCCTTAGGGTAGTTGTTTTTCGTGGTCAAAGATGTTCGCTTTGGGCAGGCTCCAGCGGAAGAATGCGGCAAGGAAGCGAATGACAATAATCACCGAGGAACCGATGAGAATGGCG
This sequence comes from Oscillospiraceae bacterium, assembly GCA_029012165.1. Lineage (GTDB taxonomy): Bacteria > Bacillota > Clostridia > Oscillospirales > Acutalibacteraceae > UBA1425. The sequence continues at coordinate 408 of JAQXLO010000059.1, forward strand.
AGGGTGCTGTTGATCTTCCATAGCAGGATGCACACAACTGCTCCCGCAATCGATGCGCAGGCATAAATATGTTTTACAAAAATATATGGTGTATCGCCCGCAAGTACGTCTCGCAGTACGCCGCCGCCTACGCCGGTGATCACGCCGACAAAGATCAGCAGAAAAATATTGTACCGGGAGGAAACCGTGTACGCCGTTTGAATGCCCACGACCGTGAAGATTCCCAGCCCCAGCGAATCCATGACCAGCATCACGATCTCATAGATTTTGCGATTCTTCACCAACACTCTGCGGATCATCGGCAGAAAGGTGATGATCGCCGTGGCGGTGGCTGTGATGGCGAATACGGGGTTCGCAAATGTGCCGGGTGGATTCAGCCCTAAGATCAGATCACGCATGATCCCGCCGCCGACAGCAGTCGTTTCCGCCAAAATGATAACGCCGAAAATGTCCATGTTCTTTTTCATGCCGGTCAATGCGCCGGATACCGCAAAGGCAATGGTTCCGATGATCTCCAGCACCATGATAAATATTTCCATATTACACCCTCCAAATGAAAAACAGAGTACACCCCAAAAAAGAGTGTACTCTGTCTTTTTACCTGAAAGATTCTCCGCAGTGCGGATTGCTTCGTCGGTGCCGATGTCTTTCCAGAGTTTCGTCCGGATCCAGTCCCTTTACCTGAGAGTTTCGCCCCTTCGGTGATCACAGCTGTGATTCTCTCCCGGATCCATCATCCTTCAACATTATATGCGAAAAATCGAAATTGTCAAGCTTTATTTTTGTTTACAAATGAGCGTTACTATGGTAGAATGACAGCAGAGGTGATTAATTTTTGACGGATTTGAAAGATCTTTTAAAACAGGAAACGGATAGGGTTTGTAACGAATTGGAAAACAGGGGAGAGCACAAGCTATCCAAGCTTTTTCGCAACTGCTATCCCAATACATTCGAGACAACGACCAAACGCATGGAGGACGGAACAACCTATGTTTTCACGGGGGATATTCCTGCCATGTGGCTTCGGGATTCCACCGCACAGGTGCACCAGTATCTGCCCTACTGCGCCGAAAACGAAGAAGTGGCGGATGTTATCGAGGGATTGATCCGCCGGCAGCTGCAATGTGTACTTTATGATCCATATGCCAACGCATTCAACGAGTGCGAAAACGGGCACGGTCATGTAACGGATCGACCTTTACAGAAGCCGATGGTTTGGGAACGCAAATATGAGATTGATTCTCTTTGCTTTGTTTTACAGCTTTGCTATCAGTTTTGGAAGTCCACCGACCGCACAGCATTTTTGACCGATGGCTTGTTTCAAAATGCACTGCGTGCTATCTTAGACTTGTGGCGCACGGAGCAGCACCATATGGAGTTGTCCCCCTACCGGTTTTTCCGCTCCGACTGTCCGGAGGGCGATACGCTGAAAAATGACGGCATGGGGACACCGGTGGGATATACCGGGATGATTTGGTCGGGCTTTCGTCCCAGTGACGATGCCTGCCAATACGGCTACCTGATCCCGTCCAATATGTTTGCGGTTGCCGTGCTTCGGTATGCGGCGGAAATTGCCGAGGTTGTCCTGCAAAATTTTGATTTGAAAGAAGAATCCCTGACCCTTGCTGCGCAGGTGGATGCAGGGATCCAAAAGTATGGCGTGGTTCCATACAAGCAGTTCGGCCGGATCTACGCTTACGAAACAGATGGTCTCGGGCATTACAATTTCATGGACGACTCCAATGTTCCCAGTTTAATGGCGATGCCGTATTTTGGCTACTGTGACAAAGCAGATTCACTGTATTGCAGTACACGAAAATTCATTTTAAGCTTTGAAAACCCCTATTACTTTGAGGG
>JAQXLO010000060.1 GCA_029012165.1 Oscillospiraceae bacterium
AAGCTCCTCGGCGTGATACGCCTCGGGGAAAGTGACGTTGACGTCGAACGCCTCGCCGACGCTGTGACCGACAACCTGCTCTTCAAAGCCGGGGATGAAGGAACCGGAACCGAGCACCAGATCATAGGTGCCCTTGCCGCCATCGAAAGGAACGCCGTCCACGGAGCCGTCATAGTCGATGTTGGCCGTATCGCCCAACTTGGCGGGACGATCCTCCACGTCGGAAATGGTTGCATTTCTGTCACGCATACGCTCGATTTCCGCATCCACTTCTTCGGCGGTGACAGCTACTTCATGCTTGCAGGCTTCCAAACCCTTGTAGCTCTTGAGAGTGATCTCAGGCTTCACGGTGATATTCATGGTCATTTCCACGCCGTTGTCGCCGATCTCCTTGACTTCCACATCGCGGGGAACATCCACCGCTTCCAAGCCTGCCTCTTTAATGGCGGCATCCACCGTCTCGGGATAGAGCATTTCCAGCGCATCATCGTAGAAAACGCCCTTGCCGTACATGGTTTCGATCATGTGCTTGGGCGCCTTGCCCTTGCGGAAGCCGGGAACGGTAATCTTGTTCTTCTGCTTATTGTATACCTTTGTAATGGCAGCCGCAAAGTCTTCTGCACTGATGGAGACCTCCAGCTGATAGGTATTTGTTTCGATCTTGTTGGATGACTTCAAACTCATTTTGACCAATTCCTTTCGTATACAAGTCCGCGGCGCCATAATACCGCACTTTACATTAGGGATTATTATAACATACCAATTTTATTTTTTCCACTGTTTTTTAAAAATTCTTCACCAACTTCGGTAAAAAATTCAGAAAATCGCAGGAAATCAGGGACAAACGAATCCCATCCACCTCTGCATTGACGGCGGTGCGGCAGGACGGACCGTGCAAATGCCCGTAATAACAGCGGCGAATCCCCTCACTTTTGAGCACCTCGTAAATCTCCGGGCACCATGTGCCGTCCGCATTCACCGGCGGATAGTGCAGAAAAACGATGGGTTCTTTGTCGAATTCCCTTGCGGCGTCGATGGACATTTTCAGTCTGCCCACCTCCCGCAAAAGCACCTTGCGATCCTCCTGCTTGCAGGACTCCGACAGCCATCCCCGTGTACCGCAAACGGCGACGTCGCCGCAGGCATAGGCGTTGTTGAACAAAATGTGCAGGCTGTCCAGTCCGTTTTGCGCAAAGGCTTCGTCCGTTTTCTTCTTGGTCGCCCACCAGTAGTCGTGGTTCCCCTTGAGAATAATCTTTTGTCCGGGCAGTTCGTGCAAAAAGCGAAAATCCGGCATCGACTCCCGCAGATCCATGCCCCAAGAGATATCCCCTGCGATCACAACAGTATCGTCCTCCCGGACAACGCTTTTCCAATTCTCGCACAGTCTTGCTTCATAGTCCTGCCAGCCTTGGAAAATGTCCATGGGCTTAGAAACGCCGAAGGAAAGATGGGTGTCTGCAATGGCAAACAAGGACACGTTTTTACATCCTTTCCTGCATTAAAGCATTGCGCGAAGCACGGCTTCTTCCATGTCTTTGACGGCACAGCAGTCCGTAAAGCGAACCGTTTTGTCTTTCAGCTCCAGCAGCTGTTTCGGGCACTCGAAGCCGGTGATCTCGTGCAGGCGCTCCACAACGGCAAACTCATCGTCCATGCACTCCTGCGGAGCAATGGCGTGCAGGACGCTCTTGGAGAACTTGTAGGGGCTGGCGGTCGAGGCAATAACCGTCGGGGTGCTGTCGCCGGTTTCGGCTTTATAGTTTCTGTATGTCTGCACCGCAACAGCGGTATGGGTATCGCAAAGGTAATGCTCCGTCTGATACACTTCCCGGATCAGCGACTGCGTAGCGTCCTCGTCGCAGAAGCCGGCGCTGAAAACATCGGTAATTTTTTTGTGCATCTCGGCGCCCACATCGTATACGCCGTCCTTAGACAGGGACTGCATCCACTGCGCTGTCTGCTTGTCGTCCATGTCGGACAGCAGGAACAGCAGGCGTTCCAGATTACTGGAGATGAGAATATCCATGGAGGGAGAGGATGTGCAGTAAAAATCACGGCGGCGGTCATACACGCCCGTCTCGATAAAGTCTGTCAGCACCTTGTTTTTATTGGATGCGCAGATCAGTCTGCCCAGCGGCACACCCATCTGCTTGGCATAGTACGCAGCAAGGATGTTGCCAAAGTTGCCGGTGGGAACGACCACGTTGACGGGGTCGCCGTTGCGGATCTCGCCCTTTTTAAGCATATCGCAATAAGCAGAGACATAATACACGATCTGCGGCACAAGGCGTCCCCAGTTAATGGAGTTGGCGGAGGAGAACATCTTGTTCTTTTCCGCAAGCTTTGCCGCCACGGCCGGGTCGGTGAAGATTTTTTTAACGCCGCTCTGGGCATCGTCAAAGTTGCCCTCGATGGCGCAGACCATCACGTTGTCCCCCTCCTGCGTCGCCATCTGCAGTTTCTGCATGGGGCTGACGCCGTCGCTGGGATAAAACACCATGATCTGGGTGTTTCGCACATTCTTGAACCCTTCCAGCGCCGCCTTGCCGGTATCGCCGGAGGTGGCCACAAGGATCACGATCTGCTTGCCGTCCGCCGCCTTGCCTGCGGCCACGGTCAGCAGATACGGCAGCAGCTGCAGCGCCATATCCTTGAATGCACAGGTCGGACCACGCCACAGCTCCAAAATCTCGGAACCGTCGGAAAGTTTAACCAGCGGCGCCGTTTCCGCACTGCTGAATTTTCCATCGGCATAGGCGCCGTCCACACATTGGGCAATTTCCTCAGCCGTGAAGTCGGTCAGATACAGAGAAAGGATTTCCTTGGCTCTGCCCTTGTAATTCATTTTGGAAAGCCGAACCAAATCCTGCGGCGTAACGGTCGGAATGGTCTGCGGCACAAACAAACCGCCCTCTGCGGAGATCCCGTGGGTAATCGCTTGGGCAGACGTCACTTGTACATTCCTGTCTCTTGTGCTTGTATAGAGCATTTACACACACCCTTTCGGAGTTACTACACATTTTATCATTATAGCATACTTTTCATAAACTGCAAAGCATTCTTGAAGAAAATTTTATCGCAAAGCGATTTTCCGAGACCATTTTCCGCAAAATATGTATAAAGCTGTGGAATTTTTTCGATCCTGTCCATATCCGCATGGATTCCGCAGCCGTCAAAGTCACTGCCGATCGCCAGAAAATCCTCCCCGCCCAGCTCCAAAAAACGGCAGGCATGGCGCAGTGCGGCGTCCATACTGCCCATGTCTGTGCCGCCCAAGAAGCGACTGCAAAAGTTCAGCCCCACGATTCCGCCGTGCTGAGAAAGTGCCCGAATCTGATCGTCCGTTAAGGCACGGCGCACACAATACTCCCGGTCGCCGCAAGGCTCACGCATCGTTTGCAGCAGATCTGCACAGGTCGAATGGCTCGCAAGAACCGAACCGCTCGTCTGTTCCAGCACATCGTAAAAGCCCTTGCGGCAAAGGTGGGACACATCGACAGCCATATGCAGCTTTTCCATTTCCCGCACAACTTCTTTTCCAAAGGGTTTGAGCGGCGCATCCTTTCCGGACTGACAGCCGAATGCCAGTTCATTTTCGCCGTTCCATGTCAAGGTAAGCATCCGCACGCCCCTGTCATAGATTTGCGGCAGTTTCTCCATCTGCCCCATCAGGACAGCGCCGCCCTCCACCGCCAGCACCGCTGCACACCGTTCGCCCGAAAGAGCCAAATCCAGCTGCTGTGCATCGGCGCAAAACGCCACGTCGGCATCACGATAAAAGGCATAATTACGCTCAAAATAGTTCCAAGCATCCTGCCCTCGCAGTTCATCGGGGATCCAGATAGCAAACGTCTGCGCCCATGCATCAAAGCATTTTCCCCTGTTCAGGCTGATGTGCAGGTCATTTTCCGACAGGGATTTTCCCTGTTTCACACATTCCGTAACGGTATCGCAGTGTAAATCAAAAAAGCGCATATATCCTCCTTAGTGCATCTTCTTTAAAAAAGTCAGTCTATGGATGGGAGAGGGACCGAACTGCCGCAGCTTTTCGTAGTGCAGTTTTGTACCGTATCCCTTGTGCTTGGCAAATGCGAACTGCGGATACGTCTTATCCATTTCCAGCATCACCCGGTCTCGGCTGACCTTCGCCAGCACCGACGCCGCCGCAATGCTTTGACAGACAGCGTCTCCGTGCACGATCGTCTCCCCGGGGATGCCCAGAGGCGGCATTCGGTTGCCGTCAATGAGCGCATACTGTGCCGGGATGTCCAACCCCTCCACTGCACGGCGCATGGCGAGAAAAGTGGCTTGCAGGATATTATATGCGTCGATCTCCTTTTCGTCCGCACAGGCAATGCAGTAGCTCACTGCCTTTTCCCGGATCACGTCGAACAGCGCTTCCCGCTTTTTCTCCGTGAGCTTTTTGGAGTCGTTCAAGCCATCGATCACACAATCCGGCGGTAAGATCACCGCCGCCGCATAGACAGGTCCCGCCAACGGTCCCCGTCCGGCTTCATCCACGCCGCACACGCACTGCACGCCATTCGCCCTGAGCTTCGCCTCAAAGGGTTTCCACTCCACCTGCATATTCTTCCTCCATATAAAAAAGCCCGAATCCCATTGCGGCGATTCGGGCAAACATTCAAGGTTTTTCCAAAGAAATTCTGCCTAAGCGACCGTCACGATACTCATCGAGCAGCATATTCGCCGCACGTTCCGTGTCGATCTCGCCGCCGCGGGCAAGCATCCCACGTTTTCTGCCGATCTGCTCGAGTACCTCCCACGGCTGGGCATCCGGTGTGGGAAGGATCCCATAGCGCTGCTGCAAACGGTCGGCGTAGTCCGATTGCAAAACCTCCAGCAGACGCACCGCCATCAGCTCGCTGTCGAGGATCTCATCCTTGACGGAACCGATAAAGGCAAGCCGATCGCCCACCTTGGGGTCATCGAACTTCGGCCAAAGCACACCGGGCGTATCCAAAAGCTCGATGCCGTTGCCGATGGCAAACCACTGGTTTTGTCGGGTCACACCGGGCTTGTCCGCCACCTTGGCACGGTTCTTGCCTGCCATGCGGTTGATGAACGAGGATTTGCCCGTGTTGGGGATGCCGACGACCATCACCCGAAGGGGTTTGCCCGCCATTCCTTTTTCGGTGTTGGCACGAATCTTGTCCGCAAGGATATGTCGCACCAAGCCGTGATATGCATTCAAGCCCTTGCCGGATCGGCAGTCCACCGCCAAAGCGCCTGCACCCATCGCCTCAAAGTGGGACAACCACTGTTTGGTCGTCTGCGCATCGGCGAGGTCGCACTTGTTCAGCAAAACGATTCGAGGCTTGTTCCCGATCAGCGCCGACAGCTCCGGGTTTTTACTGCTCTCGGGAATACGGGCATCCAAAAGCTCCGTCACCGCATCCACCAAAGGCAGACACTCCCGGATCTGGCGGCGTGTGCGTGCCATATGCCCCGGAAACCACTGCACAGTTTGATCCTGCTGCATATGTCCTCCGTTTAATTATAGTTGTACTCCATGCCGACCTTCCAGTTGCCGAAGGGCATCAATCGGAAAGAAACGGTACCGAGGATATAGTTCACGTCAATGGTGCCGATCATGGATGAGCGGCTGTCCGAGGAGTGGGGACGGTTGTCGCCCAGCACAAATACTTCGCCCTCTTTCACCGTCAAGGGATAGTTGTCCAAATCCTCACGCTCGGTGAAAACATCGGGGGCGATGTATGTCTCGACCAACCGTTCGCCGTCGATAAACACATGGCCGTCCCGGATGTCCACTGTCTGCCCTTCGGTCGCAATCACCCGCTTGACGATCGGTTCATTGAAAGCGTTGGGCTGGGTGATGATGACGATGTCCCCTGCCTTGGGGTTCTTGGGCACGGCAGAAACCGCCAGCCAATCGCCCTCGGTCAGTGTGGGCAGCATGGACGGACCGACCACGCCGACAAAGCGGAAAAAGAACGTGAACACCACCATGATGGCGATCACAGCCGTTCCGACAACGGACGCCAGATCGTACACGGAATAGGCCAAACGCTCCCGCCCGGACTTGGGCTTCTCCTGCTCTTGCTGCGCCTCAGGCGCTTCGGGCTGTTCGGGAAGCGCATTCAGTTTTTCTTCATCCATAACAATATCCTGCTTTACTGAATAGTATTTTTGCTCGGACCGCCAAAGGGAAATACACGGTATTTGGCAACGCCGAGAATATAGTTTTCCTCCACGCAGCCGACCACGGAATAGCGGCTGTCCATGGAATTGTTGCGGTTGTCGCCCAGCACAAACAGCTGGCCTTCCTCCACGGTCAGAGGGAACTGAACATCACCGGAAAGCGCAGTTGGCTCGGCGATGTAGGGTTCCTCCAAAACCTTGCCGTTGACGGTGACAACATGGGTGTCGAAGTTGATGTCCACCGTGTCGCCGCCCTTGGCGATCACACGCTTGACCAGAGGTTTTTCCATGGAATTTGGCTGGGTGATGATCACCACGTCACCGGCTTTGATGCTCGGTGTGATGCTCGAGACCGCCAGCCAGTCGCCGTTTGTGAGAGTGGGCAGCATGGAATCGCCCACAACGCCTACCAAGCGGACGCCGAATGTGAATACCACGGCAATAATCACCACCGCAGCAGCTGCTGCGCCGACGGTTTCATAGATCAAGGACCAGAGCTTGTCATTTTTTTGCGGCTCCTGCTGCGCATACTCTGTCTCCCGAACGAAGCGAAACCAATAACTTTGTTTTTTATGCAAGCCGCTCACCTCTCGTTTTAAATAAGAAAGAAACCCGACACAGCGCAATAGCCCCCGAAGGATGCATTGCCGCGTGCCGGGCTCGATCAGGCACAGCCGAAACAGCCGCACCTTAGCATCTCAAATCCCGCCGGCAAATGCCCGCCGACGATTTCACGCTGTCGATTAAAGCTTTTCCTTAACCTTGGCAGCCTTACCGACTCTGTCACGCAGATAGTACAGCTTGCTTCTGCGAACACGACCGTTGCGCACAAGCTCGACCTTTTCCACGTTGGGAGAGTTGACAGGGAAAACTCTTTCCACGCCTACGCCGTAGGAAACTCTGCGAACGGTGAAGGTCTCGGAAACGCCGGAACCTCTCTTGGCGATGACAGTGCCTTCAAACATCTGTACTCTTTCTCTCTCGCCTTCACGGATCTTGACGTAAACACGAACCGTGCTGCCGATGGCCAGTTCTGGCTTCTGCTCCTTGATGCAATCCTGCGCCATAAGTTTGAGTGCGTCCATTTTCTTTTTCCTCCAGTTTTTCAGATGTTCATAACATTCCTTGCTACAAATGACAGAGGACCATCCGCTTTAATGTGTTGGCATTAAATCCCGTCCTGAGCAGACGGACACAAATGCTTGAGTATTGTAGCACAATCTGCTACGAAATGCAAGCGCTTTTGATAAAGTTTTTTAAATAATTTCTGCCGTGTACACCAAATCGAACACGCCGCCTTTGGGCAGACGGACAATCCCCTCTTTTTCGGACACATCGGTGCGCACGTTGCGGTCGTCATTGACGCCGCACCACGGCTCGATACACACATAGGGTGCGCCGGGCTTTGCCCAAATGCCGAGGAAAGGCACGTCGCCAAAGGTGAAGCGGACGGCTCTGTCATGCTTGTCACTGCGCAGGGTCACCGCTTTCGAGCGAATCCCGGACAGGATCAGGGCGTCATTGTTGAAGATATCCTCCGTGATGGTAATGCGCTTTTCTCCGCGCAGAACCGGCGTTTTTTCGGCAATGCGGATGGAGTCGGCGTCGATGGTCTCGGTGTCCAGTGTCTCGGGCTGATCGAACTCCAGATAATCGCCGATGGCGCAGTTGAAGCCGGGATGACCGCCCAGGGAAAAATACATCTCCCCGTCCGTCTTGTTGACCACGGTATGGGTAGCCTGAAGCGTTTTGCCCTTGAGTGTAAACTTTACATACAGTTCAAACTCAAAGGGATAGCTGGGGCGGGTGGTGTCGTCACTGCGCAGCACAAAGACCGCTTCGCTGCCGGTACAGGAAACCGATTCAAAGGTGCGCTTGCGGGCAAAGCCATGCTTTTGCATGGTATATTCCTTGCCGTTGTAGCGGTATTTGTCGTCCAGCAGTCTGCCGATAAAGGGGAAAAGCACCGGCGACTGTCCGTACCAAATGTCGGGATTGCCCTGCCAGAGGTATTCCACGCCGTTTTCCTTGTTGACGATGGAATGCAGCTCCGCACCGGCATCGTTGATCTGCACGGTCAGATAGTCATTTTCGATGGTATAATACATGGGACAACCTTCCTTTACATTGTAATTACAGCCTTGCCGCCCACAATGTGAATACACTGCACGGGACAGCCGGCGGCACACTTTCCGCAGGCGGTACATTTATCGGCATCCACTTCCGCACAGTAATTGATGACGGAAATGGCGGCAGTCTCGCAGTTTTTGGTACACTTCATACAGCCGATGCAGCCGGACTTGCACTGCTTGCGGGTAAGCGCACCCTTTTCGTGGTTCATGCAAAGGACTGCGGGAATACCTGCGTCCTTGGGAACGATGGAGATCAGGTGCTTCGGGCAGACCGCCACGCACTTTTTGCACGCATGGCAGGCGTCCGGATTAATGCGTGCCACGCCGTCGCAAATGGAGATGGCGTCAAAGGGACACTCCCGCACGCAGTCGCCGAAACCGACACAGCCGCTGGCACAGGCTTTGGGACCACCGAAAACCTGCACCGCCATGCGGCAGCTTTCGATGCCGGCATAGTGCATTTTATCCACCGCCGCCTGACGGTTGCCCCGGCAGTGCACCACCGCCGTCATGGGCTTGGCTTCGGAAACCGCCAGCCCGGTAATCTCGGCGATTGCCGCCGCCGCATCCGCACCGCCGGGGGCACAGAGCGCCGTATTGGTCGTCTCCCCCTTGGACAGCGCAGCGGCATAGCCGTCACAGCCCGAAAAGCCGCAGGCGCCGCAATTCGCACCGGGGAGGCATTCGCGGATCTTCTCCGCCTTTTCATCCACGGGCACCGCCATCACCACAGAGGCGATCGCCAGACCCAAACCTGCCACAAGACCGATACCCGCCACCAGAAGGACAGGAAACAGAATAGAACCCATTTTCAGCCCCTCCTTAACCGAAGATATTCTCGATCACGCCGCCGAAGCCGAGGAAGGACACCGAAACCAAGGATGCCGCAACCAGCGTGATGGGAAGACCCTGCATAAATTTCGGAATATCCGCAGACTCCATCTTGCTGCGCACGCCGGAGAACATGACCATGGCCAGCATGAACCCAAGTCCGGCGCCGATGGAATTGAACATGGACGCCGCAAAGCCGAACTGCACATCGGCCGCCGCCTTTTCCACGTTCAACAGCACCACACCCAGCACGGCGCAGTTGGTCGTGATCAGCGGCAGAGAGATGCCCAATGCGCTGTAGAGCGCCGGTATGTACCGCTTGAGGATGATCTCAACCAGCTGCACCAGCGCCGCAATGACCAAAATAAACACGATGGTCTGCAAATAAGCAAGGTCATGGGGCAGGAGCAAATATTTGTTGATGGGATAGGTCACGGCGGTAGCCATAGCCATGACGAAGATGACCGCCGCCGACATCCCCACCGCCGTATTCAGCTTTTTGGAAACGCCGAGGAACGGGCAGATGCCAAGGAATTTGGACAGGACGAAGTTTTCCGTCAGGATTGCCGTCAGAACGATTGCAATATAATACTTCATACTTCCGCAGCCTCCTTTTCCTGTGCTTCACAGCCGGTCTCCCGCATGGCGCAGGCGGCAGCCATGGGACAGTTTTCACAGCCTTTCAGCTCCGCTTTCGGCTTACCCTTGTGCTCGGCAATGCGGTTGGCACACGCCATCAGCAAGCCGAAGGTGAAGAAACCGCCGGGGGCAAGGATGAAAATCAAAATCGGTTCGATGCCGGGAATATGGGAGAACACGTCGATCCCCGTAAAGGAATGGACGCCGAACAGTCCGAGCAGACTGTCCGCCCCGGTAAAGAGTGTACCGTTGCCGAAGAATTCACGGACGGTCGCCATGCAGAACACCGCCGCCGTAAAGCCGATGCCCATACCCAAGCCGTCCGCCGCAGACGCCAAAACCTTGTGCTTGCCGGCAAAGGCTTCCGCTCTGCCCAGCAGAATGCAGTTGACCACGATCAGCGGCAGGAACACGCCCAGCGCCTCGTCCAGCGCAGGAACAAAGGCTTTGATGAGCAGCTGGATGATGGTCACGAACGAAGCGATAATGACGATATACGCAGGGATACGCACCTTGGAGGGGATCACCTTGCGCAGGAGCGAAATCACGATATTGGAGCACAGCAGAACCAGCGTCACGGAGATGCCCATGCCGATGGCGTTGACCATGGATGTGCTGGTCGCCAGTGTCGGACAGGTTCCGAGCACCAGGCGCAGCACCGGGTTTTCAGTCAGCAGTCCCTTGCGGAACTCCTGTCCCAATGTTTTCTTTTCAGCCAAGGACGGCACCTCCTTTCGGGATTTGGGCATACAGTTTCAGCGCCAGGTTGACGGCTTCCGTCACGCCTTAGGACGTATAGGTGGCGCCCGTCAGTGCGTCAATGCCGTTCTGCGCCGATTTGCTGGCGGTGGAGACACCGATCACGCCGCTCTTGCCCTCGAACTGTGCCTTGAAGCTGTCCTTCTTGGCGTTTTGACCGAGACCGGGTGTTTCATCGCTGACGTCCAGCACCTCGATGCCGTTCACGGAACCGTCCATGCCGATGCCGGTCATGACGCAGACATCTCCGCCGTAGCCCTTGGCCGCCGTGGAGAAGGTATAGCCGATCACATTGCCGGACGCATCCAGCGCTTCATTGTAGCTGTGGCTGCCGACCTGCTTGCTGTCGCTGAAAGAAGCCGCCTGGGGAAATACAACTGCACGCGCCGCATTTTCCGTTTCCGCCGCAATGGTCTCGATTCGCTCCGCCGTGACCGCATTGGTCAGCGCCAGCAGAACCGTGGCCACCAGACAAATGGCAAACAGCGCAATCGCCGGTTTGAGGATGGTTTTGGCATTCATGCGACTTCCACCTCCTGCTTCTTCTTGTGCGCACGTTTTTCCCGGACAGTGCCGAAGGGAATGGGCGCCGTCAGATTGTCGATGTGCGGAACAAGGATATTCATCAAAATAATCGAGAAGGACACGCCTTCGTTCATGTTGCCGAACAGACGAATGAGCGACGTGAGCAGTCCGCAGCCGACGGCAAAGAGCACCTTGCCCTTGGTGCTGGTGGGCGACGTGGCATAGTCAGTCGCCATGAAAACAGCGCCGAGCAAAAGACCGCCGCTCAAAAGCTCATAGGCGGTAAAGACAAAGGGATTGCCGTCCTTGGTCAGACCGTACAGAAGCATACAGACCGCCACGGTGCCGATGTAGCAAAGGGGAATCACCGGGGTGATCACCCGGCGGATCACGAGATAGATGCCGCCCAGCACCAATGCCGCCGCACAAACTTCGCCCAAACAGCCCGCATTGGCAAAGCACATGGACAAGAGCGAGGGCATATCCCCCTCTCCGGACTTGAGCACCGCAAGGGGCGTCGCCGAGGTCAGTGCATCGGGCGTTGTGCTGCGCCACGCAAAGGGCGTTGCCCATGCGGAAAGCATGGCTTTCGGGAAAGAGACCATCAGCACGATGCGGGCAAGCAGAGCGGGATTGACAAAATTTTGCCCGATGCCGCCAAACATCTGCTTGACCACGACGATGGCGATCGCCGCACCGAGCACGACCATCCAGTAGGGAATGGTGGAGGGCAGATTGAACGCCAGGATCATGCCCGTAACCACGGCACTCAGATCGCCGATGGTGTTGTGCCGCTTCATCACCACACGGGACAGCCACTCAAACAGCACACAGCAGCCGACGGACACGGCGGTGACCGCCAAGGCACGGAAGCCGAAAATGACCACCGAAGCGATGCACGCAGGACAGAGGGCAAGGATCACATCGAGCATGATCAGCCTTGTGGTATCCCTCGAGCGCACATGGGGAGATGCACTGGCTGTCAAAAGCATATTTTCATCCATTCTTCTTCGCCGCCTCTCTGATAATGGATTTTGCAAGGCGCATATGCTGTACCAAAGGTTTTCCGGCAGGGCAGGAGAACGCACAGGAGCCGCACTCCATGCAGACGTCTGCGCCGACACTCTTGAGCTTTTCTGCATCACCCAGCTTTGCAATCCGGGAAATCAGGCTCGGACGCAGGGACATGGGACACGCCGCCGCACAGCGGCCGCAGCTGATGCAGTCCGTTTCCTTTTTCAGGCTGTCCTTTGCGGAAAAAGCCAAAATGGCGTTGTTTTGCTTGATCACAGGGATATCGGTGCTGATGACCGCCAAGCCCATCATCGGACCGCCGGTGATGATCTTGTGGGGCGTCGCCTTGAATCCGCCGCAGAAGTCAATGATTTCGCCCACATTCATGCCGATGGGCACACGGAGATTCTGCGGGGTGCAGATTGCAGAGCCGTCCACCGTCAGCGAGCGGCTGACCAAAGGTTTGCCGGTCTTGAGGTAGCGAGCGATAAACGCCACCGACGCCACGTTCATCACCAAACATCCCACATCCGAGGGCAGCTTTCCGGGGGGAACTTTGCGTCCCGTTGCGGAGTAGATCATCACCTTTTCCGCCCCCTGCGGATAGACGGAATTTAACTGCATGACCGTGATCTCGTCCTTGCCGGGATCCTCCTGCCTTGCGATGTCGTTTAAAATGCGGATCGCCTGAGGCTTGTTTTTCTCGATGGCGATCACGACGTGCTTGATGTCCAGAAGCTCCTTGAGAATCTTGATGCCGGAAAGCACGTCCCAAGAGTTTTCGACGCATTCTCTGTAGTCCACCGTGATATATGGCTCGCACTCCGCCGCATTGACGACCAAGGTATCAATGGCGCCGTCCTTGAAGGAAAGCTTGACATGGGTCGGGAAGCCTGCACCGCCCAGTCCCACAAGCCCAGAGGCACGCACAGCGGCAAGCAGCTCCGCCTTGTTGGTGACCTGCGGCGGCCGAAGCCCTTCATAGAGGCGCATCTGTCCGTCCGACTCGATCGTCACGGCACGTGTCACAACACCGTTGGCAAGCTGCGTTTCGCCCACAGCCTTGACCGTGCCTGAAACAGAGGCGTGGATGGGCGCACTGACAAAAGCGGTGGTGTCGCCGATCAGCTGACCGACGGACACGCTGTCCCCCACATTGACGACCGGAGCACACGGGGCGCCGATATGCATCTGCATCGGGATCACGACCTGATCCGGCGTGGGGACACGCACGATTTCGCACTCTGCGGTATTCTTATGGTGCAGGACGTGGACGCCGCCGCGAACTTTACCGACGGCTTTGCGCACATCGGAAATTGCTGAACTCATTGTCCTATCTCCTCACTTTTGATGATATACTTTATATATGACAGCCGGCAAACGGCCGACTCGAGGACATATATGCTGATTATATAACAGAATAACGCAAAAAGCAAGCAGAAGCGAAAAGTTTCTGCTTGCTCGAATTGTTCAGATATGCAGGAAGGAACGGAATGCGGCGACATACTTTTCCGCCGTCTGCGCATCGTGGCTTTCCGCAAAAATACGCAGCAGCGGCTCCGTGCCGGAGAAACGGCAGAGGACAAAGTCACCGTTTTGGAAGTAGACCTTGCAGCCGTCCTCGTAGCCCACACGCTCGACAGGCTCGTCAAACTGCGGCAGCGCTTTATCCTCCAAAAGGATCTTCAGAAACAGCGGCTTGCACTGCGGTGCAAAGGGCAGGTTGCTCTCCACCATCACATAGTGTCCAAACCGTGCCTCCAGCTCCTGCATCAGCGCAGAGGGATTTTTCCCCGTTACGCTCACCATCTCCGCAAACAGGGAGGCGGCGTAGATGGAATCCTTGCCGTGAATATGCCCACGCACCGTAAGACCGCCGGAGGACTCGCCGCCCAGCACTGCGTCATACTTGTCGATGGCGGCGGAAATATATTTGAAACCAACCGGCACCTCGTAGCACCGCTCGCCGAAGCTCTCGGCAATTTTGTCGAGCATATGGGTGGTGGCCAAGTTGCGCACCACGGGTCCTTTCCAGCCCTTGTAGCGGACAAGATAGTAGTAGAGCATACAGAGGATCTCGTTGGCGTTGATGTAGCGTCCGCTGTTGTCGATGACGCCCAGTCGGTCGCCGTCTCCGTCCAGCGCAATGCCCAGATCGTAGGCGTCCCGAATCACGGAATGGCGCAGGGTTGCCAGCTCCTTGAGATTGGGCGCAGGCATCTGACCGCCGAAGTAGGCGTCCTTGTTGATGTTGATGGTGTCGATGGTACAGCGTGCCGTGTGGAAAATGACAAGCAGCGGGTACGCACCGGAGCCGTGCATGGAATCGAACAGCACCCGCAGCCCACGCTCCCGCAGTGCGCCCATGTCCAGCTGCGCCATGATGTCGTCCAAAAAGTCGTTGAAGGGATTTTTCAGATACACGATCTGTCCCTGCTGTACAGCAGCATCAAAATCGGTGAAGGCAGGCGCATCCAATCCGGCAATCAGCTTTTCCAGCCGGGCGGTGGTCTCCACGGGCGCATCTCTGCCCTCCTCCACGATCAGCTTGATGCCGTTATAGTTGGGCGGATTGTGGCTGGCGGTGATCTCCATGCCGAAATACAGCTTCTTTTTCAGCACCGTGTGCATGATCAGCGGCGTCGGTGCGGAACGGTTCAGAAACCACACCTGAATGCCGCCGGCGGTCAGAACTTCCGCAACCCACTTCGCCGCAGGTTCCGACAGAAATCGGCGGTCGTAGCCGATAATGACGGGGCGGTCGGTTTTCTTCTCCTCCCGCATCAGCGCAAGCACACCCGCCGCCACCAGGCGGATATTGTCCCGAATAAAATCTTCTCCGATGACGGCTCTCCAGCCGCCGGTGCCGAACCGAATCATATGCGTTTCATCGGGCGAAAAAGCCCGGCAATCCTTTCCCTTTTTTTCGCATACATTATAACAACTCCTTGGTTTGAAATCAATATTCGGATGAACATTTTTGGATTATGTTTTTCAAAAACTCCCGGTTTTCGACGTAAAATTGCTTGCAGTGTTTGCTATATAATGATATAATTAGCAAAAGGAGTGATTTGATGTTACACAAAACCGATAAAGCACAGAAGTCCTATACGATTCTTTGGTTCCTGTTCACCGCCGCCTATCTCGTTTGGATGGGTGTGTTTATGCGCTGGGACACCTATCCCCCGGCGGAAACCGGCATCTTTCGGTTCGGGGTCTTTCCCGCTTGGATTGCCGTGTCCGCCGTTTTGATGCTGCTACATATCGTGTATATCCGTGTCTATCTCTACGGCACGATCGGCAAGGGTGCAAAGACTTTTGCGCTTCTCACGCTGCTGTTCGGCTGTGGGTATGTCACATGGTACTGCTTTCTCAAAAATCCGCTGGAGTACACCGCCAGCATGATCGGGCTGGATTATCCTTGGCAGTTCAAGCTTTGGGGGCTCCTTGCTCCCGCCTCTATTTTCATCAACACGCTGTATATGTACCGCAAGTACAACTTCCACAGTCGTGCAGGTGTCATCGCCGGCTCCATCGGATGTGCCGCCATGTTCGTCACCATCAATGTGCCCTCCGCCGGCGAGGAGCTCATCCTGACCTCTCTTCGCTGTATGTCCCACTGGAGCGGTGCGCTGATCTTTGCCTTCAGTGCGGCAACATCCATCTCCATCTTCCTTGTCCATATGGCGAAAAGGCATCATCTTCCCTTTGTTTTGCTGAGCATTTTCTTTTTTGCGGTTTTAGCTGTTTGTTTTACTCTGCTTGTGGTTGTCGGCAAGGACGGCATCATCGAGGGCGTCCCCACATGGGTGACCTATCTGGCGCTGTTCCTCGTCAACTTCACGCCGTTGTTCCGTTTGCCCGATGATCACAACAGCGCCGAAAACGACTCTGTTCATATATAATTGTTTGGAGGACTTTACCATGCGTACCTTTTTTTCACGGCTCATCTCTTGGATCCTTCTCGTCATCATGACGGCATTCGGCTACGGCATCCGCAGCTTCACGGAAAACGCATTCCGTGTTCCCGGTCTGGAGAGTGGCTTTGTCCCGCAGGGCATCTGCCAGTCGGAGGGCCTGTTCTTTATCAGCGGCTACTTCAACGACAAAACTGCCTCACGCATCTATGCTGTCAAGGCAGAAACCGGCGAGGAAGTCGCCTGTGCGGCACTGGTCAACGAGGACGAGACGCCCTTTACCGGTCATGCCGGCGGGATCGTTTCGGTGGGCGCATACGTTTATGTGGCGTCCGGCAGCAGCCTCTGGATTTTGAGCAAGGAGGATGTACTGTCCGCCCACGGGGAGAATGTGCACTTTCTTGCGGAAATACCCACCGACGTCAAAGCTTCCTTTGCGTTCTATGCGGAGGATACTTTGTGGGTCGGTGAATTCCACATCGAGAACGAATATGAAACCGCACCCGAACACCACGAGAGCGATGGAAACTGCGCTTGGGTCATGGGTTACGCATTACACGAATCCGGTCTGCCCCTGTTCGGCACAGACG
Source organism: Oscillospiraceae bacterium (assembly GCA_029012165.1). Lineage (GTDB taxonomy): Bacteria > Bacillota > Clostridia > Oscillospirales > Acutalibacteraceae > UBA1425. The sequence continues at coordinate 16,591 of JAQXLO010000060.1, forward strand.
GCAAAATGACGCCTAAGGCCATGTTCACCGTCCCCGACAAGGTGCAGGGCATGACCATCCTCGAGGATGGAACCGTCGTTGCCAGCGTTTCCTACGGGCGCAAAAACACCTCGTATCTGATGACTTTTGACCGAGGTGCAGCGGAGAACGCTACCATCAACGGCTATTCCGTTCCCAAATACAGACTGACCGACAGCAAACGTCAACTGAAGCTGCGCCTGCCGCCCTTGGCGGAATGCATCGAGTTTTACAACGGAAAGGTGTACATTCTCTTTGAGTCCGGCGCCACGGTGTATGCGGACGCCAGCGAGATTGTCCCGTATGTTTGGGAAACCGATCTGGTCGCTCTGCTGAACAAACTGCGCAACGGTTTGACGGACGCATAAGCGCTCGATATTCTTGCCGCTTTTTGCAAAAGAGTGCAAAGGCGGCTTTTTTCATGGAAAAGGAGAAAACCATGTATACCATTGAGAGCATTCAGGCACTTTTGCGCACGCCGCTGCAGTTCATCCTGCGAGAGAGCGTTCCCTCCACCAACACCCTTCTGCGTACCATGGCGGAGGACGGTGTACCGGAGGGCACCGTCCTGCTGTCCCGGGAGCAGACCGCCGGCAGGGGGCGAAACGGACACAGCTTCTTTTCCCCCAAGGACTCGGGCGTGTATATGAGCGTTCTGCTCAGACCGACCATCCCTGCCGAGGACGCACTGCGCATCACCACCACGGCCGCCGTTGCCGCCGCAGAAGCGATTGAATCTGCCGCCGCTGTCCCGGCGCAGATCAAGTGGGTCAACGATATCTTCTGCCGGGGCAAAAAGGTCTGCGGCATTCTCACCGAGGGCAAGCCGAACGGTGACGGGCGGTTTCGGTATGTGATTCTCGGTGTCGGCGTCAATCTGAATACGCCCGCAGAGGGATTCCCTGCCGAGCTGCAGTCCATCGCCGGCACCGTCACCGACAACACCGACAACACCGACGTGCAGAGCGCTTGGATCGCCGGCTTTCTGGACAGCTTTTTTGCCTACTACCAAAATCTGCACGACCCGGACATCCTGCAAAAATACAGACAGCGCTCCTATTTGCAGGACAAAACGGTTCGTGTCGTTGGCAACGACAACGTCTGCGGTCAAGTTGTCGGCATAGACGATACATTCCACCTTTTGGTGCGCACCGAAAGGGAGATCCTCTCACTGGACAGCGGAGAAGTTCGCATACAAAAGCTTTAAAATGTTTCCGAAATTCCGCTGAAAAGCTTGCATTTTTATGCAAAAAGGTGTACAATAATTTTATATTGTGACAAAATACGATTTTTTGCGTGCAGTCTTTTTTCTTGCGAGGAGGTATTCTTTTTGGGTGCAGATTTACATTGCCATACCCGTCTTTCCGACGGCTCCATGGGAATCGACAGTTTAGTTATTTTGGCCAAAAAACAGGGGATCAAAACCATTGCCATCACAGACCACGATTGTCTTGCTGCCAATGTGCGGGGTAAGCGGATCGGCGAACAGCATGGCATCACGGTGCTTCCCGGCGTGGAGCTTTCCAGCACGGATGCGCAGCGTGGACAGCGGGCACACCTGATCTGCTATCTCCCGGACAGTCCCGACCGTCTGGAGGGTCTGTGCCGCAGAAATTTGCTTGAGAGCAAAAAGATCAGCCAATATATGATCCTGAAAACCTGCATCCAGTACCCCGTTACGCCCGAATTCATCATCAAGTGCGCAACCGGCTCCACCGGCGTGTACAAGCAGCACATCATGCACGCACTGATGGAAAGCGGTCTTTCCGACCGCATTTACGGCGAAATGTACACGTCTCTGTTTTCCGCACAGAGCGAGACAAACGTTCTCAGGGAAGCGAAGTACCCATCCCCTAAAGAGATTTTGGAAGCGATCCACGATGCGGGCGGTATCGCTGTCCTTGCCCATCCTGCGCTGTACAACAACTTTGACCTGCTCGAGGAGCTGATCCCCGAGGGGCTGGACGGCGTGGAGGTATGGCACCCCTCGGCAAGCGAGGAGGATGTTGCCCGTCTGCAAAAGATCGCCAAAAAGAACGGCTTGCTCATGACCGGCGGCAGTGATTTCCACGGGATGTACGGCACCGGCAATATCACCATCGGCTCCTGCCAAACCCCCGACGCCAATCTGGACGAGCTGCTGTCCTACAAGACACGCAAGCGCCGCCAGATGGCGAAGGCCGCCAAGGCCGCCGCAAAGAAAGAGGCCGACACAGAATGATTCGACTGGTCATTTTTGATATGGACGGCGTTCTGATCGACTCCGAGGACGCCATCACCCGTGCCAGCATGGAGATGCTGCAAAAAGACTACAACATTCCAGCCCGATACGAGGACTTCAAGCCCTTCACCGGCATGGGAGAGACGGTGTTTATCGGCAGTGTCGCCCAGAAGTACGGTGTTCCCTTCTGCGAAGCCATGCGTACCGAGGCCTACCGCATCTACTGCGAAACGGCGAAAGAGCGTGTTACGGTATTCCCGTGGTCGAAATCGCTCCCTAAACAGCTGACCGAAAACGGCTACAAGGTCGCCGTCGGTTCTGCGGCAGACGAGGTAAAAGTGAAGTGCAACCTCGATTGCATCGGTGCTGACTGTTCGGTATTCTCCGCCATTGTGACCGCCTCGGAGGTCGTGCGCAAAAAGCCGGACCCTGAAATTTTCTTGCGCTGTGCCGAAAAAAGCGGCGTTGCTCCCGAAAACTGTCTCGTGTTTGAGGACGCTGTCTCCGGCGTGCAGGCCGCAAAGGCGGGTGGAATGCGCTGTATCGCCATCACCACCTCCTTTGACGCCGACACCCTGTACAGAGCCGGCGCCGATTTGGTCGTCGATGACCTGAACGATGCACTGCGTCTGATTCAAAATATACACTAACGGTTGCAAAAATAAGACTTGTACGTTTCGGATATGTCAAAATATCCTTTGCGTACAAGTCTTTTCTTTCGTTCTTCATGGAAAATTGTGGGATTTGTGCTTCGCACCGGGGAACCCCCGGCGAGGGTTCCCCACGCCAAAACAGTCCACCGGACTGTTTTGGCTCCCCTCCTGCGCTTTCTCGGTTGTCAGGGCAATAACGCACAATTGGGGTGTGCGGATTGCGAAGTAAGATTTTTTGTCAGGTTGCACAGAAAGACCGCCGACTTGCTAACGCAAGTCAAGGGATTTATGTGTAAGCTGACGGAATAAGATTCAAGCAAGGCGTGTGCCGCAATTGTGCGGTCTTGCCCAGAATTTCGCCGACTGCGGTCGGCGACCAAAGGCGCCGCCTTTGGAATCCGCAAGCCTTCCCAAAGGCTTGACCGAAACTTTTAATCCCACAAAAAACCGTGATGAACCAAACAAAAAGCCGGTGGAGCGAATGTGATGCTCCATCGGCTTTCTTTATATGCGGTTTTGCCTTAGAAAATCAGCGGCGGCTGGGTGGTCTGCGTGGAAGTGCTTGTCGTAGTGCTGCTTGTCGTGGATGCCGTCGTGCTTTCCGTGGTGCTGGCCGTGGTGGACGCTGTGGACGGCACCGTTGCGGTGGTGCTGTCCGCCGTGGTGGGAACGGTGGTGGAAGCGGAGGTGGGCTCCGTCGTAGAGGGCTTGGTGGTGGTCTTGCCGGTGTTGGGGTTCAGCGGGCAGCCCTTGCGGGTGCAAACGCCGCCGGACATCTGATGCCCGAGCGCAGAACCGGTGGTCGCACCGCAGTTGCGGCAGGTCTGGGGCTTATCGCAGGTGGCGGCCGCATAGTTGTGCTTGTTGGGCGAGCCGGACTGGTAGCCGCACTTGACACAGGTTCTGGGCTTGCTGCAGGTGGCGTCTGCGAATTCGTGCTCGCAGTTTTTGCTTCCGCTATTGTTTTTGGATGCGCCGCAGCGGGTGCACTTGCCGGCGTCGTTGTAGGTGTGACCGAGGGCGGAACCCTTGGTCAGTCCGCAGTAGCGGCATCTCTGGGCGCTGGTGCAGGTGGCTGCACGGTAGGAGTGATCGACCTTGCTGCCCTCGGTCAGACCGCATACGGTGCAGGTCTTGGGTGCTCTGCAGGTGGCGCCTGCCCAAAGGTGACCTTGCGTGGCGCAGTCATGCACGGAGACAAATTCGGTGGAGGATTCCTCCACGGTGGTTTCCTCCGTCGTCCACTCGGTGGTCCATTCGGTGGTGAATTCCGTGGACGGCTCCGTGACCTCCTCCTCTTTGCCGAAGAGACTGCACGAACACAGGGAGAAAATCGTCAGCACCGCAACGAGCAGCGCAATAGATCTTTTAAACATATTGAGTACCTCCTGATTGGAAAACTTGGATGTTCTATAAACATACCATGAAAAAAAGCGACTGTCAAGGAATTTAATGGAATCTTAAGAAAAATGCGAAAACTCCGGCGGAAGCGGTGCGGTAAAAGTCATACGCTCCTGCGTGACCGGATGGGTCAGCTGAACCGTGCGGCAGTGCAGCAGATGGCGCCCGAGCGCCGGAATCGCCGTGCCGTAAAGGCTGTCCCCCGTGAGGGGTGTGCCGATATACGCCATGTGGACACGGATCTGGTGCGTCCGTCCCGTTTCGGGGCGCACCTCCACAAGGCTTCTGCCGTTGTCGGCTTGCAGGACACGATAATGGGTGACGGCGTGTTCTCCGCCTTCGCCCACGCAGCGCAGGGTCTTGTCGGGGTCGGGGCGCACGATGGGTGCGCAGACCGTTCCGCTTTGCGGGGGAATGCCCTCGGTGCGGGCGAGGTAAACCTTTTGCACGGTGGGTGCCGTGCGGGAAGCGGCGTAGGAGTGCTTGGCGCAGATGACCACGCCGGAAGTGCCCTTATCCAGCCGTCCGACGGCATGGAATACCGCATCCTGCCCGGTGCTGCGAAAGTAGTGGGTCACGCCGTTGGCAAGGGTGTCGTCCTGATGCCCGTGGGAGGGATGCATGGCGATGCTGCCGCTCTTGTTGAGCACCAAAAGGTCGTCGTCCTCATATAGAATGTCCAGTGCCATGGGGGTGGGGATCAGGGCGGTCTGTTCCCGGGGAAAGGCAACGGTGATCCTGTCGCCGGCGTCCACACGGTCGATACTGCGCACGGGCACGCCGTCCCGTGTGACGGCGCCGGGAATGTGGCGCAGGGTGGCACACAGGGCATAGGAAATCTGTGCCTCCCCACGCAGAAAGGCACAGAGCTTTTTGCCCGCAAAGGCTTCGGAAACGGTAAAGGTTACGGTTCTCGGCACGTTATTTGACCTGCTCCATGATGCGTGCAAAGGTATCGGAAACGACTTGGGTGATCTTGGGACTCAGGGAGTTGGTTTCGTGGTAGTGCCGGTTGCCGAAGCGGTCTTTCGCAGTGTTGAGATAAGGACCGGTCTCGTTGAGGACGAAGTCGTTCAGCGGCACCATGTAGCCCGTCATGTCGTTTGCCAGACCGAACACGATCAGGTTTTCGTCGTCGGCGACACGGACGAGGGGCTTGGCGTTGATCTCGGGACCCTTGCCCGTGGCGGAGGTTTCCGCAGGGGAGTAGTGGTCGAACACAAATTCGGGAACTGCCTCGCCCGGCAGAAGCAGAATCTTCTGGGAGCCGATCTGTATGTAGGTCATCTCCGTGCGCAGTGCCAGACCAAGATCGCTGTCCTTGTACGCCGCCTTTTCGTAGTTGACGGTTTTGACGATGGACATCAGCGCCAGCACGGCGTTGTCCACAGGTGCGAGATAGGGTTGGCGGATGACCGTGATTTCAGGGGAAAGCAGGACATCGTTGTCGATGCGGAAGGCTGCCTCTGCCAAGGCGGCGCCCTCCATGCGGGAGCATTCGTAGACGTCCTCGCTGTACTGTCCGGGGTCGCAGGCGGCAATGGCGCCCACACCGAAGAGGACGTTGGTCGGTTTTGTTTCGTTGATCTTGGCACGCATAAAGCCGGGGTACTCGGCGGAGATCAGCTGGTTGGCGCCGCCCATGGTGTTGGGATGGGCGCCAAAGTTGAGCAGCCACGTTTCCTTGGAGCCGTCCTCGGGCACGAAGCGGATGCGGGACAGGACGTCGCGGCAGTAGATGGGTTCACGCTTGCGGAAAACGGCTTCGGGGACGTGGATGGTGCCGATATACAGCTTGCCCTCTTTGCGGTTGGCATACGCTTCCTCGCAGCAGGCACGGATGTTTTGGGTGATCAGCTCCATGTATGCGGGATCCTTGCCGTTGCCGGGGATGGGACCGACGATGGCCTTGCCCCAGTAGCCCAGGGTGTCGATGCCGGCGTGGTTGTGGGTGCAGAGGATGTTGATGGAGCGGCAGTCGGTCTTTTGGGCGAAATCCTTCAGGGCGTCACGGATCGCATTGGCTTCCACATTGGAAAAGCCGACCATGTCTGCGCCGATGAGCAGCATCCCCCCGTCCTTGCAGTCGAGCCACATGGCACTGACGGTCAGGGGATCGAGAATGTCGGAAACGGTCTTGCCGGTGCGGTGACCGGCGAGGTAATAGGGATGGTCGTGGATGTTCTCGGGCATGGTGATCTTGGACGCAAAGCCGCAGCGGAAGAGATCATCCTCCTTGTTCTTCATGCGGATGGGAACTGCGGGGGCAGGCTGCGCAGCATAGCCCTCTTTTTTGGCGAGTTTTTTGCCGGTTCGGCGTGCAAGTGCGTTGAGTGCACGGACGGCAATGGTATCAAAGTTCATGGTTGTCCTCCTCTTTCTTTTCGGGTGCGGGCTGAATGGCGTCTGTATTGAAAATAGAAGCGGTTTTGTCCGAATCAGCATTTCGGGATGCTTCTTCACGAGCCTTGATCTCTGCGGCACGAATCTTTTTCTTTTTGCTCGCCCGTACATTATACAGGACGATCAGTGCAACGGCGACAAGAATGCCGATCCAAATGAACATACACACGCCCAAGGGGTGGAGGGGACAGATGCCGCAGACGGCGCACTTGTTCGCTTCCTTTTCCGCCTGCTTCTGCGCATCGGCCTG
>JAQXLO010000061.1 GCA_029012165.1 Oscillospiraceae bacterium
TCGAAAACGCCGGACAAGCCCGGCTCCAAGGACTGGGGTTCGCAGAACGTGCGCATTTGCACATGGGCAATTTTGGAAAACAAGGAGAACGGGAAAGTCTACGCCCACTTCAACACCCACCTGGATCACATCAGCGGCACCGCCAGAGAGATGCAGATGCAGGTGCTGCTGGAAAAGATCGGCGAATACGCCGCAGGGCTGCCCGTGGTGCTGACCGGCGACTTTAACGACGACTGCGCCTCTGCCATGTACCAAAAGGCCACCGCCGTGCTCCATGACGCCCGCATCCTTGCACCCGTCACCGAGGACAAAGCCACCTTCCACAACTACGGCGGCGTCGTGCTGATGGACAAGATAGACTTCGTCTTTGTTTCCGAAGGCATCACGCCCCTCGTCTACCACGTCATCGACGACAAGGTGGACGGTGAATACCTCTCCGACCACTACGGCATCTATGTGGATTTGACACTGTAAAACAGCTAAAATAAAGAGCCTTGACTGCCACAGTGCAATCAAGGCTCTTCGTATACTTAAAACAGGGCGATCAGTCCGTTGCGTACCAATTCACACAACGCCCACACTGCCCAAACGACACTTCTGAAAATAACCATCCTTTTCCTCCTTAACCGATTTTGGGGATGACGCCGATCCTGCGCAGAATCTTCTCGCCGATCAGGGTGACGATGGCAACGCTCAGTCTCTGGTACCACAGCCAGAAGCCCTTGGCGGCAATGCCGTCGCCGAGGGGCGATGCGGGAATCGGCTTGTCCACTCTGCCCTCGTATTGCAGTTCAAACGCCTGGGAGTAAGTGACGCCGTGGGCAGGGCTTTTCAGCACAAAGCGGACATAGCAGCCCAGATCGTCCTCATACTCGTTCAGATCCAGCGTGTAGGTGCAGGAGCCGGAAGTATCGGTGGCGATGACCTTGCCATCGGCGATCCATTCGATGGTGTCGCACCCTCTGGATTCGTCGCACTGCACGGTGATCTTGTTGCCGTCAATGCGGATATCCGTCACGATGGGCACCAGACCGTCCCCCTCAAATTCGCTGTCGTCTCTGGCGGAATTGTGGTAGTACTTGCTGGCGGCGAAAAGTGCGCCGTTGATCATGGCGTTCTTGACGTTTTCTTCCGTGCAGGACTGCATCGGAAACAGCTCAAAGGAGCGTCCGACCTCGTCCCGGTATTCGGAATCGTCGTCCGAAAATGCCCAGATGTTTCTGCCCTGAGGGATCACAACCTGCAGCAGTTCGTCCCAAAGCGCACGGTCTGCTCGGGTGCAGTTGTCCGTGTTGTTGACGATCTCCATGCCCAGGCAGGTCTTGTACTTGGTGAAAATGTTGGCAAAATAGCTGATGTAGAACGGGTCGTGGGCACGCTCGGGATAGTTTTCGGAGTTGACCCAGTCCCCCACATGGTTCAGCACGCTGTAGCCGCCGTTCTTTTCGATCATCTTGGGCGCCGTCTCATAGTCGTTCTCCTTGCCCCAAACGCCCTGACCGTATTCGCTCCAGTAGCCGTTGACGTGCGTCTTGGACACCACCGCCATGTTGCACTCGATGCCGCCCGTGATGTCGATCATGCCTCTGCCGTAGGTTCTGTTGTCGCCCTTAAAGGGATAGGTGCCGTTCTGGAAAGCGGCATATTCCTCCTGCGTCAAGGGTGTGACGGTTTTGAAGCCGTTGAAGATGCCGTTGGTGCGGGGCATTTGATCCCAGCCGTGGTTGATGACGCCGTGGTCGGTAACAGCCAAAATGTCGTAGCCCGCATTATAGTACAGCTCCAGCCACTCCTTCAGCGGCACCTTGCCGTCACTGGCAGTGGTGTGCGTGTGCAGACAGGCTTTGTAGGTTTGGCTGTTCTGCCAGTCCACATCCTTATACGGGTTCACGACTGTGTAAACGGTGCTGCCTTTGGACGCCGCAGATACACACAGGCTTGCGGCGGAGAAAAGCATACAAAATGTGAGCAGAATCGCAATGGTTTTTTTCATACATACGCCTCGCATATTTTTAGAATCGGAACAGATTTTTCACAGATGCCAGTGCTTGCGCAATGGGGTTATAGCCCAGCGCAAAGTACTTGAATGCCCAAATCACGGGATTGAACTTGAAGCACACCCAGTCCAGCACGGTTACAAGACCACGCAGGAAGGTGGAAATATCATGGGTCTTGGGCACATTCACCGGCTGGAAAGTTTCGCCCTCTCTCTGCACGACCATGGGCTGTGCGTAGCAGATGCCGTTGTCGCCCGTGATGTAGAAGCGCACATACATACCGATGTCGTCCAGTAGCTGCGCACTGTGCAGGTCAAGCTCCGCATAGCCGTTGGCGCAGTCATAGTTGCGCTCCACCACATTGCCGTCGGAGACCCATGTGATGTAGTGGAAGTTTTCGCCCCAGACCTTGATGACGTCATTCTCTTCGTCCACTTCGATCTTGGTCACACGAGGGGTGTTGTCCTTCCACCACTCGACCTCGCCGTGATCCTCATCACGGTAGCCCTCTATTTCCTGCATACCGTTCAGCTCACAGCCGTTGGAGTAGTGGGAGACGGAGAAGAATTCACC
>JAQXLO010000062.1 GCA_029012165.1 Oscillospiraceae bacterium
CTTGGGGGTTATATCCGTTACACGGCGAAACCAGTAATCGGGGTAAGCATGCTTTTTGATGATGTATTCCTCCTTTAATCCAGCGCTATCTTCACGACGATCTTCGTCACTTTTCTATCTTTGCCCGTGTACAGGCAGGGCATATGGGCGTCCTGCGGCAGCAGCAGTGCGCAGTATCCCGCCGGCAGTACGGTGTCCACGACACACGTACCGGTGTAAAAGGCGATGTCGCCGCCCTTGGAGTATTCCTCCCGTGTCTCGGTCAGCGTGTCGTCCAGCGCCGCCCAGCCGATGGCCTCCTCGCCGCAGATCACCGCCTGCAGGTCGGCATACCGGCGGTGTGCCTCAAACTGTGCGCCCTCTCTGTCCTTGGCGTCATAGGTGGACACGTTGGCAAAGATCCGCTCGCCGTCTATCTCGTACCGTCCGTCGGCACGGGGCGCTTTCCAAAAGTCCTGTACGAATGCGGCGGCCTTATCCAGCCCCGGCAGCAGGGCGCTGTACTTGTCGATATTTTCGATCTTATCTACGATCATTTTGCTTTCTCCTTTTTCTCTTTTTTCATTCCTGCGGTGGGGTCGGAAAAGTAGTCGATGCCGTCAATGGGTTTCGGGTGCCGCACGGCACGAATCCAGAACACGACCAGCAGTACCAGACACACGGACGCCAGTGCGATGGACAGCAGCTGGGAAACACGGAAGGCGCCGATATACAGACTGTCCGTCCGCAGTCCCTCCACAACGGCACGCTCTGCGCCGTACCATACGCCGTATGCCAAAAACATCTGTCCGCTGAAGCGGCGCATCTTGCGGCAGAGAATGTACAGAACCAGAACACCCAGCAGGCACCACAGGGACTCGTACAAAAACGTGGGATGAACATACGCCTTGTTTTCCAGCGTCCCGGCCTCTACGGTGATGCCGTTCTTGGCGAACAGCGCCTGATGGCTCTGGATGTAGCGCATGGTCTTTTCACTCCACATTCCCCACGGCAGGTCGGTGTTGGTGCCGAAGGCCTCCTGATTGGCGAAGTTACCCCACCGGCCGATCCCCTGCCCGACCAGCAGGGAAATGCCTGCGCAGTCCAGCAGGTTCAAAAAGTTCAGCTTGCGCACCTTGCAGGTGACAAACGCCGCCGCAAGTCCGCCGATGATGCCGCCGTATATGGCCAATCCCCCGTTCCAGATCTTGATGATCTCGGCGGGGTTCTGCCCGTAGTAGTCCCACTCGAAAATGCAGTAGTACAGCCGTGCGCACACGATCCCGCACAAAGTGCCGGCGATGAGCACGTCCACCATTTTGTCGAGGCTCATTTTCCACGTGTAGGCGATGCGTCCGCCCAGCAGTGTCGCCAGCAAAAAGCCGAAGGCGATGATGGCGCCGTACCAGTGGATGGTGATGGTGTGACCGAACAGCGTAAACTCTGCCAGAATCGAGCTGACATGAAAAACATGATCCAGTCCCTTAAAATAAACGTCTGTGTATTCCATTTATAAATCCTTTCCGTCCATGGGCAAAATGATGGACAGTGCCGTACATTCGTCGTCCAAAATATGCGCCAAACGTGCATGGACATCCTCTATCGTCAGGGAGCGCACCACCTGAATGCGGTCAAACAGGGTGCCGCCGTGCAGATGTGCATCCACCAGATTGGACGCCAGATCCTCCACCTCGTTGAACTCCATCACCAGCCTGCCGTACAGCCGGCGGCGGGCACGCTCGAAGCTCTCGGCGGAAATGCCGTTTTTCTTCGTTTCCCGTACCGCTTCGCGTATGCGCGCCACGGTGCCCTCGGGATCCCGGGATTCCCCGGAAAATTCGCAGTCCGCATAGCCGAAGCCGTAGAAAAACTGTGCGCCGAAGCCGTTGTTGATCAATCCCTCGTCCAGCAGCTGCTTGTACAGCGGCGCCGAACGGCCGGCGATGGACTGAAGGATGATGTCGGTACAGGCCACTTCCTTGTCCGTTCGCTCCGGGGTGTCGATGGTCTCCTTGTAGCCGAAGGCAAAGGACGGCACCTGCACCGGCATATGCTCGACGATCTTTTTTTGAAACGGTGCTTTCGGCTCCGGGATAAATTCCCGCACGGCCGCCTTGCCTGCGGCGGGCTTGAGCACCTTGTCTGCCACGGCAAGGACTTCCTGCGCCGTGGCTTTGCCGGCTACGGCCAGCACCATGTTGTTCAGGTTATAAAAATTGCGGTAGCAGTCGTACAGCAGATCGGCGGATATTTCGGCAATGGTCTGCTCCGTACCGGCGATGTCGATGCGCACCGGGTGGCGGTGGTACAGCGCACGCAGAAGATTGAACGCCACCTGCCAGTCGGCGGAATCCTTGTACATACGGATCTCCTGCCCGATGATGCCCTGCTCCTTGCGAACCGTTTCCGGCGTAAAGTACGGCGACTGCACAAAGTCCAAAAGGATCTCCAAATTCTCCGAAAAACGGTCGGCACAGGAAAACAGATAGCCGGTCATGTCGAAGGATGTGAACGCATTGGCGCTGGCGCCCGTTGCGGCGAACCGTGCGAAGGCGTCCAGATCCTCGCTCTCAAACAGTTTGTGTTCCAAAAAGTGCGCCGTGCCCTCGGGGATGGTGCGAAAGGTTCCGTCCGACTGCTGTATCTTGGTGTCGATGGAGCCGTACTTTGTGGCAAACAGGGCATAGCTGCTCTTGTAGTTCGGCTTGTGCAGAACCAGAATACGAAGTCCCGACGGGTGGTCGAATACCTGATAGCTTTCGCCCAGCGCCTCGTCCTGCAGAATCGTCTCAGTCATCGCTCTCTTCCCCCATTCCCGCCAGCATAAACACCGTATCGAGGGTGATACACTGCGCCGCACGTTGGATATCTTCAAATTTTGTATTTTGAATCTCCTCGATTCGCACCGCCGTGGATTTAGCGGCGCCGTCAAAGATCTGAATGCCGTACCACGAGCACAGCACGTCCGGCGAATCCGTATAGCTGCGGATGGTGTCGCACAGGGAACGCCGGGACGTTTCAAAAAGTTCCCGGTCAAACCTGCCCGCCTGCATATCCCGCAGCTGGGCAAGGATGGCTTCCCTTGCCTTCTCTTCGTTTTGCGTTTCGATGCCGGCGGCCACGAACAGCACACCCTTGTCCCGGTTCAGCCGTGCCCCGCAGTAGTAGCACAGGCTCATCTGCTCACGCACCACGGTGAACAGTTTGGAATAGGTGCCGCCGCCAAACATATCGCACATCACGGTCATGGCAGGATCCATGTCCCGCTTATCCTGCATTCCGCAGCGAAAGCCCAGCACCAGCGTCCCCTGCTGCAGCGGCTGGGTTTCCCGCTCTGTCTTGAGCGCACCGGCTTTTTCGATGAACTGCGTGTGGATGGGCGCCGGCTTACGGACAATGCCGCCAAAGCGTGCCGAAAGCTTTTTCTCCACCGCATCCGCCGTACCGCTGCTGACCAGCACCGCACGGATGGTCGCCGTCTCCAGCACCTCCCGCCATGCGGCAAAAATGCGCTGCGGCGTCAAAGACTCGATCTGCTCGGCTGTCCCGTAGCGGTTGCGCCCGAAGGCTTCGTCGGCACACATCACTTCCTCGCACCGCCTGCGTGCATACACTCGTTTGTCGTCGTCCTCGGAGCGCATCCGTTCGAGCAGCAGCCGCTTTTCCGTCTCCACATCCTCCGGGCAAAACGTGCCGTCCCGAAGCTTCGGGTCAAACAGCAGATCCAGCAAAAGCTCCGCCGCCTCCTCCGCCACACTCTCGCCGTTGAGAGAAAAACGGTCATCCACGGCGCTCAGGGACAGGTGCAGCATCTGCGCCTCGCCCTTTTTCGTCACGCTTGCCCCCAGCACGGCGCCGTACAGCGTGTCCAGCCGTCCGTTCAGGGATGTGAAATCCGGGTATTTTCGGCAGGCACGGCGCATCAGGTACGGCAGAATCGCTCTTGCGGCGATATCTCCCGAAAGCGGCAATGCCATGGAAAGGCTCAGCTTGCAGGTTTTGAACTGCTCGGTCTGTACGGCGCAGAGCTGTACGCCGTCCGCAACCGTTTTCAGTAGAGGTGCAGCCATGGATCATTCCTCCCGTAGGGTTATACATTTTATATTATATATCTTTTTCCTGTCAAATTCAAGAGAAATATTGTCCCCCTGCACAGCATGGCAGGAAAGTTTAAAGATTATTCACAGTTTGTGTCTTTATTTTTACGAACATTTGTTCTAATATGAATTCTTGGAGGATGCACTCACGCTTTTGAAAGGAGAGCTTTTTCATGATTACCTACGACATTTTGCTCGATTCCCACGCAGCCGGCTGCCAGCAGACCGTGCACGGCTTCTACCGGGGCGAAGCCGGCGAAAAACAGCTGCGCATTACCCTGATGCACCCGAGCATTTTGTACACCTTTGAGGAGGGCGCCGATGTGGTCGTTTTCGGCAGGAAGCCGGACGGCACCTGCATCGTCCACGCCTGCGAGATCGTGGACGGCAAGGCCGTCTACACCCCCACCACCCAGACCGTTGCCGCCGTCGGTTCGGTGCAGTGCCAGCTGGTGGTGTACGACACGGCGGGGAAGATCCTCTTCACGCCGGAATTCTGCATCGAGGTCGCCGAATCTGTGCGTGACGAGGAGACGATCGAGAGCAGCAACGACTTTCTGTATCTGGACGCCCTGATCCTGAAAGCCAACGAAAATATGCAGTTCCTGCGGGACATCCCCGCCCTGACGAGCGGGAGCAACGGCACACTGCTGTGTGACGACACGCTGGTGGGTGCGCTGGTCTATGCGGTGGATTATCGGGAACTGCCCGAAACGCCCAACGGTCAGCTGGCGTATGTGCAGTGCGATTGGGAGGATCGTGCGGCAGGGTTCTACCTGCGCATCTTTGATGTTTGGATGCATCTGCCCCTCCCCGACGCCCACCGGCACAGCAACAAGGCGCTGCTGGACGCCCTGACGGACAGCCATTTCCATACTCACGACAACCTAAGTACCCTCGGACAGCTGTCCGAAGAAAACGGAACGCTGTATTTTGCAGGCGCACCCATTGGCGAAGCGCAGCTGCGCATCCACCGCATCGGCGACGACAGCTCCGTGATTCCCCCCGAGCCGGAGGGCACACTGCTGTATTTTGTCACCGGCACCGATCCCGATCTGCTGTGCTATCCCATGGAACAGCGCACCGCTCCGGACGGCACGGTATACTGGTACGATCCGCCGTGGCAGGCCGGTCAGCTTTGGATCAGCTCCGGGCTTCGGTGGAATCTGCTTGCCCGTCATGCATGGACGGAAAATATGCAGCAGGGCACCGCAGACACTGTCGGTGACAGCACGGATCTTTCCGCTCTTGTTCATGCCCTGCAAAAGACTGCCCATACCCACGCCAACATGGATGCACTGGAGCGCATCGGGCAGGACACGGACGATGTGGTACTGCTGCCCATGGGCGAGCCGCTGCACTTGATTGCCCGTTCGGATTTCGGCAGTGCGCCCATGTATGCGATGGAATCCTTCATCCGGCAGAACGAGCCGAAGTTTGACTTCTATGTGGACGGTGCGGACGGTACACAAATCCGCATGGTATGCAACGGCGTTAGCGTGTTCGATGTGGAAGTGAACGGTACCGGCTATGAATTCGGCGCCGTCGAACTGCCGGAAACCTTTACCGTCACTTCGGTGAACGGGTACGCTTCCATAGAGGAGCTGCCTGCG
>JAQXLO010000063.1 GCA_029012165.1 Oscillospiraceae bacterium
TCAGTCACGGCTGCGCCGTGCCAGCCTCCACCAAGGGAAGCCGAACGAATCAGGAATTGGTGCTTGTGAAACGAACCGGGCGTGCATTTTTTTGCACGAGCATTCCTCATTCCTAATTCCTCATTCCTCATTCATATTCCCCCTTTTTTCCGCATACCCATGCCATGGGGGGTGACGTGGTTGCAGGCAATAACGGACGCACTGGGTGCTGTGCTGTGGAGCCCTGTTATGCTGGCGTGCTTCTTGGGCACGGGGCTGTATTTCACCCTGCGCAGCCGCTTTTTTCAGCTGCATCCCGCTGTCCTGCGGGACACCTTCGCCGACCGGAAAGGGTCGTCCCTGAAAACCCTTTCTGCGGCACTGGGCGCCTGTATGGGCACGGGGAACATTGCGGGCGTGGGAACGGCACTCGTCACCGGGGGACCGGGCGCACTGTTTTGGATGTGTCTGTCCGCTTTTCTCGGCATGATGACGTCCTTTGCGGAGACGGTACTGGCGGTGAAATTCCGCAGTACCCATGCGGACGGCACGTGCTTCGGCGGCGCCATGCAGGTGCTGGAAAAGGGATTGGGCATGAAAAAATGTGCCGCCGTCTACGCCTTTTTGCTGACGGCGTCCTCCTTCGGCATCGGCAACATGGCGCAGGTCAACGCCGCTGCGGATGCTCTGCACATGGCGTTCGGTGTGCCGCCTGTCGCTGTCGGTGCGGTTTTTTGCGTGCTGATCGCCCTGACGGTGTGCGGCGGCATCCGGCGCATCACCGCTGTAACGGAAAAGGCGGTGCCTTTGCTCTCGGCGCTGTTTTTTCTGTCGGCGCTTGCCGCCTTGTGGATGCACAGAAATGCCCTCGGCGGCGCCGTGCGCCTGGTGTTCGTCTCGGCGTTCTCCCCCCAATCCGTCCTCGGCGGCGCCTGCGGCTACAGCGTCCGTCAGGCGATGCGCATGGGCGTGACCCGAGGCGTATTTTCCAACGAGGCCGGTCTCGGCAGTACCGCCGTCATCCACGCCTCTGCGGACACGGACAGCGCCGTGCGGCAGGGACTGTGGGGCATCGTGGAGGTGTTTCTCGACACGGTGCTGATGTGCTCGGTGACGGGACTGGTGATCCTGACAAGCGGCGTTTATCCCACCGATACCAACGGGGCTTCCCTGTTTGCCGATGCGCTGTGCACTTCCTTCGGCAAAGCAGGCTCTGCACTGACTGCCGTCACGCTGGCACTGCTCGGCTTCGCCTCCCTGACCGGCTGGTCCTACTGCGGCGAACGGGGCGTCGCTTACCTGTTCGGAGAAAAGCGGTTGCCCGTGTACCGGGTGCTGTACGCCGCCGTGGCTTTTTTCGGCAGTTTTCTGCGGCTGGATACGGTCTTTGCCCTCTCGGACATTCTCAACTGTCTGATGGCACTGCCGAATCTGCTGTCTCTATGGCTGCTCTCGGGAACGGTACTGCGGGAACTTCGGATGTATAAAAGCAACAGGAATTGCCAACACTTACCGTATCAGAGAAGGAGTGATGTGCATGACCCTTGCTGTCGTGACCGTTTCCATGTTCACACTGTTGGGGATCGCCTTGTCGGTCTCCGCCGCCGTTTCCGATAAAGCCTCCCGGGACAATATGCGGGATATGACTTGCTTCGGTGCACTGCGGAAAAAATAAGGGAAACGCCTTCGGTTCTGCCGGGGGCGTTTCCCTTGATGAAAGATTTAAGGAGAGTGTGCCGTGAACGTTGCATTTTTTGATACGAGATCGTTTGACAAGCCCGCCTTTGAAAAATACGGAAACGAGATGGGCGTGTCCTACAAATTTTTTGAAACGAAACTGACGGAGGATACCGTTCGGCTTTGCGCCGGATTTGATGCGGTGTGCGTGTTCGTCAACGACACGGTGGACGCCGCCGTGCTGGACAAGCTGTACACATACGGCGTGCGTCTGCTCGCCCTGCGCTGTGCCGGGTACAACAACGTGGACGTGCGCCATGCGTACGGCAAGGTGCATATCGTCCGTGTCCCCGCCTACTCGCCCTATGCCGTGGCGGAGCACACCATGGCGATGCTGCTGACCTCCATCCGCCGCATCCACAAGGCGTACATCCGCACCAAGGATTTCAACTTCAGTCTGGACGGGCTGACGGGATTTGACCTGCACGGCAAAACCGCCGGTGTCATCGGCACGGGGAGGATCGGCAGAATTTTTGCCGACATCTGCAAGGGCTTCGGGATGCGCGTGCTGGCACACGACCCCCATCCGTCGCAGGACGGTGCGCTGAAGTATGTGCCCCTCGACACCCTATTTGCCGAAAGCGACGTCCTTTCCCTGCACTGTCCGCTGACCGAGGACAGCTACCATCTGATAAACGAAAAAACCATTGCGCAGATGAAAAAGGGCGTTGTCCTGCTCAACACCTCCCGGGGCGCACTGATCGACGCACAGGCGCTTTTGCAGGGGATCAAGGACAGGCAGGTCGGGGCGGCTTGTCTGGATGTGTACGAGGAGGAATCGGACATTTTCTTTGAGGACTTTTCCGGGCACATCGTACAGGACGACACTCTCGCACGGCTGATCTCCATGCCGAACGTGCTGGTCACCTCCCATCAAGCTTTTCTGACGCAGGAGGCGCTGGACAGCATCGCCAAAACCACCACGGAAAATATCTGCACATTTCAAAAGACCGGCGGCTCTCCCAACGAGCTGTGCTACCACTGCGGCAAAACGGACGACTGCCGCCAACATCGGCTGGAAAAGTGCTTCTGAAATTTTGCAAAAAAACGGATCCTGCGCCGCATTCCGCCGTGCGCAGGATCCGCATTTTATGGAAACAGTCCGTATTTGGTTTGCATTCTGCCGAGTTTTTCTGCCGTGGGTTTGGTGAGGAAAAAGAGGACGACCGCCGTGGTGAGCGCATGGATGGCATTGAACGGAACCCCGCTGGCATACACCGCCAGCACCGATTTCCATGTGTATGCATTCACCATCATCAGCACCGAGCAGCTGTCCGCAATCACGCCGTACACGAAGAAGCAGACAACGCCGCCGATCAGGGCGCAGGCGGTGCGGTCGGTCTGCCGCCGCATTGCACGCAAAAGAAACGACGCCAAAAACGCCGTCAGTCCCATGCCGAACACCTGAAACGGCGTCCACGCCCCCTGCCCGAACAGAAAGTTGGACAGGAACATGGCAAACGCCCCGGTCACAAAGCCGATCTGCGGACCGAAGGAGAGTCCCGTCAGGATCGCCACGGCGCACAAGGGCTTCACGGCGGGAAGCATATAAAACGCCCCTCGGGACGCCACGGCCAGCGCCGTCATGGCGGCGACGATCGCCAGTTCCCGAGTGCGGATTTTTTGGAGATTGCGGCAAAAGGGCAGGCAGGAAAAAATCAGCACTGCCGCCGTGACCAGATAGTAATTTTTATTATGAAACAGCACCACGCCTGCGATTACTGCGCCGAAACACAGCAGTACGGACAGTGCTGTCAACAGCCGTTTTGTTTGCACAGGGAGATCACATCCTCATCGGTGATGGCATCGGGAAACACGTGACGGGCAATGCGGTTTGCGGCGGTGGTGTAGAAGGTATTGTTCGCAAAAAACTGCACCGTCGGCGCACACGCCGCCAGAGCGCCGTCAAACAGCATAGCGCACCGGTCCGCATATTTCGCACAGAATTCCACGTCATGGGACACCATGAAAACCGTCACGCCCTCTGCGCAAAGCCCACGCAGAAATTCCGCAAATTCCGCCTTGAATTTGCAGTCCATGCCCTTGGTCGGCTCGTCCAAAAACAACAGCTTCGGCGCTTTGAGCAGTACCTTCCCGAGGGCAGTGCGCTGCTGTTCGCCGCCGCTGATGTCATAGGGATGCTTGCCGAGAATTTCCGTCAGCCGCAGTCTTTCCGCCATGGCCTGTGCGCCGTTTTTGTCCACTGCCGCCAGCTCCTCCTCCACGGTTTTTTCCGTGAACAGCGTGCAGACATTCTGCGGCAAAACGCCCACCGTTCCGCCGTATAATTCCCTGTCGGGGATGCGGCGGATGTCCCGTCCGAATATCTCAACTTTTCCCCGGTACGACCGCAGAAGTCCCGATGCATTTTTGAGCGCAGTGGACTTGCCCGTGCCGTTGCCGCCCAGCAGGGCAAACAGACAGCCCTGCGGCACCTGCATGGAAAGTCCACGCAGAATGTCCCGGGAATTTTTATCGTAGCGGAAGAAAACGTCCCGCATTTTCAGTGCAGGTTTTCCCAAAAAAACTTTCTCTTTTTTCTCCGTTTTTTGCACGGAGATTTTTTTATTTTTCAGCACATCCGTCAGCCACTGTTTTCCCTCGCAGACCGTAACGGGGCACGCCGACGTCCCCGACAAGCCCGCAAAAATACGCATGGCGGTGGGCATGGACTGCCGCACAAATTCCGGCATTTTTTGCAGTTCTTTACCCATCGCTTTCGGCGTGCTGTCGGCGGTGATTTTGCCGTCCTGCAAAACGACCACTCTGTCCGCCGCAGGAAAAACTTCCTCCAGCCGATGCTCCGTCAAAATAACCGTCATGCCCAATTCCTTGTGAATACGATCCACCGCCGCCAAAAAATCCGATGCCGCCACGGGGTCGAGCTGGGAAGTGGGTTCATCGAGGATGAGCACCTTCGGCTGCATCACCAAAACCGACGCCAGATTCAATAGCTGCAGCTGTCCGCCGGAAAGGGTTTCCGTCTTTTGGGTAAAGCAATCCGCCATGCCGAAAAAACTTGCCGTTTCCGCCACACGCAGGCGCATCACCTGCTCGGAAAGTCCCATGTTTTCCAGCCCGAACGCCAGCTCGTGAAACACCTTGTCCGTCACGACGGCGCTCTCCGGATCCTGCTGAACGAAGCCGATCTGCGTTTGCTCACGCAGGGACAGACTGCGCACATCCTTCCCCTCGAACAGCACCTCGCCCGACCGTTTCCCCTCGGGCAAAAGCGCCGTTTTCATCTGCCGCAGAAGCGTCGTTTTGCCGCACCCGCTCTCGCCGCACAGAACAACATATTCCCCTGCACGAATGGTGAGACGGACGCCGGCAAGGGCTTCGTTTTCGCACAGCGGATAGGTAAAGTGCAGGTCATTTATAAAGATCTGTTCCATTTGCGTTCCTCCGAAAGATCGAGCGCCAGCGGCAAAAAGCACAGCGCCGCATAGCAGACAAAGAGAATGTAGCTGAACGCCGTCACGGGCGGCAGGGAGAAGATGGGATTGTAGACGGCTTTCGTCTGCTTCAAAAGGACGCCGGTCAGCATCACCGCATCCAGACCAAGAATGGCGGCAAAAAGCACCAGATCCCGCACCGTTTTCGGATAGCGGGAGTAGCTTGTCCGCCTACGCAGACCGTAGCCCCGGCTCTTCATGGAATCCGCCGTGCAGATGGCATTTTCCAGCGACCATGTGGTGAGGATGGACAGGGAATGCACGGCGTTTTTAATCTTCCCCTCCCCTGCATTGCCGATGCCCCTTTGCGCCTGGCGAATCTTTTGCAGCCGCTTCGCAAACAGCGGCACAAAGCGAAGCGTCATGGACACCAGCATTGCCGCCGTGGGCAGCCGTTTGCCGAAAAGGTAAAGAAATTTGTCCGTGGTCACCACCCGGTTGTAGCAGGTGAACCACAGAAACACCGTCGCCACCATGCCACCCGTCACAAGACCGTACACCAGCGCTTCCAATGTAATGCGGTTGCCGCTGGGCAGGACATATAAAGTCGTCACGCCGTAGTGGGCAAAAAGTGTGTTGAGGACGGTGACAAACAGCAGTGTCGGCAGCAGAAAGCACACGAACATTTTCGCCGTTTTTCTGCCGCAGAGATACAGGCTGTACGCCAGCGATGACGCAAAGGCAATGCCAAGCAGTACGGGATGAAAAAAGAACATCCCGTACACGATGACACTGATAAAAAACAGAAAATTCACAGCCGGATGGCAGTTTTGAAAAGCCGTTTGCATTGCCCTTTCCTTCAAAAAAGATCCCCTTCACACACGGCGAAAGGGATCCGCATTTTTACCATTTTGTGTGCTGGAAACGTACCACATCCGCAAAGCCTCTCGGTCCGATGACACGGTACGCCCAATCGCTGAGCTTGTGCATAAATTCGGTGCGGCGGATGTCGGATTCGGACATTTCCTTCGGGGGATTGCGGCGTCCGATCTTGACAAGGATGGCGTTCAGCCGCTCTTGCGCCTGCTCGAAAGCCTCCAGATCCACCACCGTCTGCGCCAGCACCGCCTCACACGCCGCAGCCGCAGCCGTCAGCTCTGCGGCATC
>JAQXLO010000064.1 GCA_029012165.1 Oscillospiraceae bacterium
GGGTACGGATTCCAACAAAGGGATCTTTGTAAAGGGTGCCAGAAAATTCGTCGGCTTTATCGCCGGACAGAATCGTAAAATAATCGAGGACTGCACCGTGTCCGGTATGCGTGTGCTGGCCTACGGCTCCAACGATTCCGATTCGGAAATTGCCGGCAGCGGAATGACGGCAAAATATATCGGCGGCATTGCCGGCCGCAACAATGTTCGTGCAAACAAAACCGGCGCGGACGGCTCTATTGCAAACTGCTCCGTCACGTTCTCTTACGGCGCAGATATTCTCTTCGGCGACATGGTCGGCGGCATCACCGGCTCCAACGCCGGCAAAATTACTTCGTCACAGGTAAACGGTACCTGCACCTCCTATGGCTCTGTTCCCAGCGAAGCAGCCGCCAATATTTTTGGTACAGGTCGATTCGGCGGCGTTGCCGGCGTCAATGCAGGGTCTATCGAATCCTGCGGTACCTATGATTTGGGCTTCTGCTTCTCCAAGAATGATTCCTCCAACATTTTCGGCGGTATCGCCGGTTCCAACTCCGGCACAATAACGGCCTGCGTAGCCTCGGGCAATGTGAATATCAACGGTTCCACCGGTGCCTCGACAGGCGGTATTGCCGGCAGCGCTGCGTCGGGCACGACGGTTTCCGGCTGTTATGCATTGATGCATTTTTCTGCACAAACCGGCAACAGCGGTGCTGTTCTCGGTAAGGGCGGTACACTCGGTCTGCTTGGCCGCAACAATTACTGGATCTCTTCCGTGAGCAATATGATTTTCCCCGTGCCGGGCGATGGGGTCGGCGTCAACGATCTCACCACATCTCTTTCTGTTATCAATGTCCCTGTCGGCACATCGGGCATCGAGATCAAAACAACCGACATTTCCAACACATGGTCCGGGAATGCGGATGCTAAGGTGCGTGTGGACACGTCCATGGAGGCCTCCTGCAGCAATTCCGTGATCTTTGTTTCCCAAACGAGCAGCAGCTTCCTCATTCAGTCCGTTTCAAACGGGGAGTTTGGTGACTTTTACTACTATGGCACGGTCAATCTGTCGGAGATCGGTGTCGGTGCATCCGGCAAAAATGTGACTGTCCGACTTTCTGCACCTGTTTTGGTGTCCACCTCTACGGACAGCAAGGCGGGTACGGATCGTTTCCATCCGATCGTGCTGACCACCTATGAGCAGTTGAAGTTTATCCGGTATGCCCCGAATGCCCACTATAAACTGGGTACGGATATTACTGTCGGCTCCGACTGGTCTGCCGTTTCCTTTGGCGGCACATTGGACGGCGACGGCTACAGCTTGACCATTTCCCAGACACTGTTCGACAATGTCATCGGCTCCAGAGGCGATGGTGCAGATGTTGAGGGCTGGGAGACGGACTCCGCAAACCTTTCCACCGGATATATTAAAAATTTGAATATTATTGCCGGGGCAAGAGTCACCGGCGCTGTATTCCATACGGTCAGCAACGCAACTCTGGAGGGCGTCACTTATTCGGCGCCGGATGAGGGCGGCTACACAGTAATCAACACTGCTGCAGGCGGTGCGCTGGTCTCTGTGCTCAACGGCAACGTGTACATGAGCGGGTGCTATGTGTCTGCAAAGGTTAACGTGACGGCTTCTTCCTCCAACGGAATCGGCGCATTGATCGGTCGCATCTCTGCGGACAATGTGGTGATTGACAACTGCGGTTCCGCATCGGCTATGCTTCTTTCCGGCGGCAACCTGAGCAAAGTCGGCGGTTTGGTCGGTTATGTAGCCGGTGTGTCCGGCGTGGCAAAATTCAGCAACTGCTATGCATCCGGATCTGTCTATGCAGAAAGCGAATTTGCAAGTTTTGCACCGTACATTATGTTCGGTGCAATGGATTCCTCTGTCAGTACTTCTTCTGTGACCGACTGCTATTACAGTGTTGCCGAAGAATCCGTATCCGGCGGTACCGTTGCCAAGAAGGCGGCGCCGTTCACCAACGGAATCAAGGAACTAAGCTTTGATGACGGCGCATACAATGTGGCGACATCGGGAACCACGACGGTTCAATTAAATATGCCCTCCACATTGAGTGCTTGCTCTGCGCTCGATGCGTCTGATTTTACCTTTGTTTTCGGTTCTTCCGAAATTGAGCTTGCTGAAGAACCCACAGCCAGCGGTAATGTACTGACTTTTGTCGTCCAGAAGGAGGCTTCTGCCGGCAGTGAGTACAGTGTACCCCTCACCGTTACGCAAACATCCACAGGCTTGAAAGCGTCGGTCACTTTGCGCAGCGGTCTGCGTTTGGTGAACGATGGGGAAGCCGATTACTATGAAATCTATACAAAAGCGGATTTGCAGCAGGTGATTGGCTGGCTGCGTCAGACGAATGCGAGCACCAAGGTTTACGGCACCATAACCGCAGGCACGATGCGCAGCGCCAACTTTAAGCTCTGCGCCGATATTGATATGTCCGGCGTGACGCTCAGCAGCACTTCTAAGTGGATGTGCAATGTGGTCGGCATGGCTTTCCGCGGCAGTTTTGTGGGTAAGGAGAAGTCTGACGGCACGAAGTATACTATCAGCAATCTGGTGATCAACGGCGGCACAACCTGCGGCGTGGGTTTGTTCGGCTATGCGCAGGGTGCGACCTTCCGCAATTTCCGTTTGGATGGATTCACTGTCACAGGCTCCTCCAGTACGGGCGCATTGCTCGGCGTAGCGGATGTCACATCATTGTCCACTGCCGGTGCAGGTAACGGTACAACGACGGTCTGCTCCTTCAGCGATATTGAAATCACCAATTGTGAAATGATCTCCAGAAGAACAGGTTCTGCAACACCGGCGATCACAAACCTTTCCGATATGGGTACCCTTTGCGGTTCTCTTTGGAGTACAAGTACGAGCAAAAACTATGAGATTACCAATATCTATGTTTCTGATTGTATTCTGCGTCCGTATTCGGACAGCACCCAGACGCTCAAATCGAATGCAGTGGGCGGTCTGATCGGCGAAATGCGCGCAAAAAATACCTTGAACATCGGCAGCGCAGACACACCTGATTCTGTGGTGATCAACAATGTGAACATCACAGGTAATACCTTCATCGGCGGCGTTCTCGGTAAGGCAGGCGGTCTTCCTGTGGCTGCAGGCTTTGTGGGAACTTTTGCGACTACATACAATGTCGGTAAAATCAATATGCAAAATGTCACCGTGCAGGGTGGTTCCACCATCTCTGCCGGCTCGGGAACATCCGGCGGTGTATGCGGCGGCCTGATCGGCAGCGAGTGTGTGTCTGTCGGCGGTCTGACGGTTCAAAATTGTACGTTTAAAGATTCTGAAGTTATCAGCAACTGCCTGATTACCAACAGCTATGTTTACGGCAATATCGGTATGTGCGGCGGCATTGCCGGCTATGCATCCGGTGTGATCGACGGCTGTAAGCTTGTGAACAGCAAGGTCACAGCAGGTATCGCCGGCGGTATTCTCGGCAGAACAGCGAGAAAGGCCAACAACACAACTTCTTCCAATGTAACGATTACAAATTGCTATATTTTAGATGGTTCTGAAATTCGAGACAACGAGGGCAACAGCCCTGCCGCAGAGTTGGGCGGCATCATCAGTTCCGCATACTTTGCCACGGTAACCATCCGCAACTGCGGTATCGGCCGTGATGTGAAGATTCATGAGTACTGCGATGCATCCGGCACTTCGACCGGTAAAGTCATGTATGCCGGCGGCATTATGGCTACGGCACAGGTTTCGGAGGACGACTCCTATGTCACCATGGTCGAAGCCAACAAATACAGAGTCACGGTGGAGAACTGTACTGTCAGCGGCAAAGTGGAGTCACTGGTGGCTGTGACCAGCTCCGGAGTTGGCGGTGTGGTTGCTTTTAGCAATATTCCGCCCGCTTATCTCAAGATCGACGACTGCGCAGTGGATGGTGAACTTAACAATAACAACTCCATGACCGGCGGTATCATGGCTATGTATACCGCAACGGATTCCGGAACGGATGTGGTGATCAACTGTACAGTAGCAGCTTCGATCAACAAGAACACGCCGGTGACCACGACACTCAAGACCACAAAGCTTATCTGCTCCTTCGGCGATATCACCTTTGCAGATTCTTGGGTCAACGATCCGACTACCATTTTCCATGACAATATCTACTCCAGCTATCCCGAGGATGCATTGCCCTACGGTTTTTCTGATGGCGGTCTGCAGTCTCTGGAGGGGACAGCGCTGTATTCGGCGCTGGAGGCGACATATACGGATGTCAACAAACCCAACGGCATGTATTTGGATGGACTGACGGAGAGCTTCGTCATTGACGGCAGTGTGGAAAATCCGAAGGATATGCAGATCACCAATGTGTCCTCTTATGTTGGGTATACATCGGATTCCCGTCTGAGCCCGAAATTGACCAACAGCAGCAGTGAAAAATGCTACGGCGGCTGGTATTCCATGGCAAACGGTCTTTTGACAGTGTCCAATGTTATCCTCGGCGGCACAAGCTATTACGAAAAGGTTTCCTCTGATGCGGCGAACGCTCTGCTTGTCGTGTCGGATGAGAGCACTGCGGCTTCCGGACAGATTTGCCTTTCCGATGTACAGCCGGCCAACTTTGAGTGCAAGGTTGGCGACTATGTGGCGCTCCAAGACAATACCTCCGGCAATACCGTATTGACGCTTACTGCATTGAAGGAAGCACCCGCAACCAGCATCGGCACGGAGTATATTGTTAACGGACACACAGTGCCCGGAACGCAGGAGCCCGTTTTGCTGAAAGTCTATATTCCCGTGTCCTGCACCAATATTATGCAGCTTCCTTTGGATGGCGAAGGTACGCAGGAAAGTCCTTTCCTGATCAAGACAAAGGATGATTTGAACTCTATCCGCAACCGTGACATGAGTGCATGCTATGCTTTGGCGGCCGATATCGAATTTGTCAGCGAGGATTTTGAGGAAGGCAAGGATTTCTTTAATAACAATCTGAAATTCATTCCCATCGGTTATGACATTGAGACAGGCAGCGTCACACCGTTCACGGGTTCTTTCACCTGTGAATATGGCGGAACTTTGTACTATCTCGGCGGTATCGAAATTGCCGCTTCCTCTGACTGTACAGGCTTGTTTGCTTCGGCCGAAAATGCCACATTCTCCAATATTTATTTGGATAAGTTCAAAGTGGATACCACCGGCAGCTGCGCCGGTGCGCTGGTGGGTGTAGCGCAAAACACCGTATTTTCTGATATTGAAATTTACAATACGGATATCACCGCATCTGTCTATGCCGGTTCTCTGGCGGCTTATGTTAAGGATACCACGGTCAGCACTGTCCATGCGGAGAAGATCTCTGTGACAAAGGCCAATTATGTCGGCGGACTCTTTGGTCACGCTGCCTCTTTCTCTGCGGCAGACAGTACCTCCATTCAGAATGTCACCATGGTTTCGGTAACGGTTTCTTCCAAGACCGATCTTGCGACCAATATCGCCGCAGGGGTTGTGGGAGAATTCTCCGGTACTATGACAAATGTATCGCTCAGCAAAGGCACCGTCAGCGGACCTATTGCTTCTGGCGTGATCGGCTACGCTGAGCAGGACGGCGCCTACTATCGCAAAGCAACTGCGGACGATTCCAATACTTTGACCGTCATCGCCAACACAGCCGATGTGACGGAAGGAACGATTCGTGCCGTGCAGGTTACGCCCTGCTTCGGCGGCATTGCGCCTGCGGTGGGAGATCAGGTGGTACTTGTTTCCTCCACGCTCACAGAGAAGAATGTTACCCTGACCAACCTTTCGGTGGATGGCAGCTGCTCGATTTCCAGTGCTATCGCCAGTGCCTCTACGGGTGCGGCCGGCATTCTTGCCAAGGTTCGCCACAGCACGGAGGAGGACAACTACGACATTCTTCCCGTTAACCTGGTTTTGGACAATTGTTCTGTCGGCAAAAATGTATCCGTCAGCGCCTATGTCTATGCAGGCGGTTTAGTCGGCAATGTGGATATGCACGCACGCGGCACCGTAACAATTCGCAATTCCAGCAGCTTTGCGTCTGTCGATGCACGAGATGCGAGTTCTGCCAGCCCGCTGAAGGGTACGGCGGCTTCCATTGTGGCGCACATTGCGGATCTTTCCCTTTTGACGATTGATCACTGCAATGCCGGCGGAAAGGTCACTGCGGCCATTGCGGCCGGCGGTGTGATCGGTCTTGCGGATACGACGAAGCTGGAGACGGCTAAATCCATCGTAACCAATACGACTGTTTCTGCCCCGTTGAATTTCAATATGGACGACTCCACGAAGGGTCTCGTGATCGGCAGTGTGGCTACCTCTATTTTGCCTGCTGATTTTTCCACAACCCCCTTTACCAACATCTACTATTCCAGCTATCAGGTTTACGGCACGGTGACAGTTACTTCCGACGAAGCACACTCCGTGTACGCCGATACTGTCTGCGACTTGCAAACCAATACATTTTACCGTACCAAAGCGGGCAAGCTGAGCACCTCTCTGCCCCTTTCCGGCGACACGGTCAAGCTGGTTCTTGCGGATGAGGATATTGTTTTCAATGCCCTTGCATCCGGTGCGGTGACCGGAACATACAAAAACTTTACTACCGTCTCCGATGTTGCCTTTACATTGGATACCATTTATTCTTATAATGCGGACAATAAGGTGCTGTTCACCTGGAACAGTGACGAGAGCGCTCTTGTAAAGAACGCGGAGGTCAACGGTTCCGGCACAGCTGTCTTTGCGTATAGCAACGGCATCGAAATCGGATTCACCGTTTTGTCCCTGAACATTGATGGTGAAGGCTCGGAGGATTCTCCGTTTATTATCACGGAGATCTCGCATCTGGACGTGATGAAGTCACTGAGCAACTATCACTACCGTTTGGGCGCAACGCTTGACTTCAGCACCACGGAGGGCGAACAGTGGGTATCCGAATGGAACACCTCCTTTAAAAATGTTAATTTCAGCGGCACGTTTACCGGAACGCCGGATCAGAGCTATGCGATTGAAAACCTGACTCTGCAGTCCACAACGGGCGATGTCGGCTTCTTCAGAGAGCTGAGCGGTACAGTGGATGGCATCGTGTTTACGAATTGTACTTTCACATCTGCGACAGAGGGCAGCAATGCAGGCGTCGTGGCGGCAGTCAGCAGTGGAACCATCAGCAACGTGACGGTTTCCGAATGCACTGTCAGCGCCCCGTCTCATGTGGGTGCAGTGGTCGGTGTCTCTCTGGGTACTGTCAGCGGCTGCACTGTGGCAAACAATACCACTGTCGGTACCGCAACGGTAGGCGAAACGACCATTACCGCCCATTGCGCAGGCGGTGTAGCCGGTGCGGCGCTTCAGGTCTCTGACTGTACGGTTCGCGGAACGACTGTCACGGCGACAGATATGGCTGGCGGTGTTGTCGGCGGCAACTTGGAGATCAGTGAAGCCTCTGCGTTGGGTGTGGAGGTTTCCAAGCTGAACACGACGGTGATCCGCAACTGCAATGCTTCCGACGTGACCGTCACTTCCAACTATTATTCCGGCGGCATTTTCGGCAAGGCTGAGGCGGGCGATTCCGATCATTACAGAAGCATTTCCATCACCGACTCTACCGTTGATGCGGAGCCCACCGATCAGAGCAGACTGTACGGTGTATCCTCTGTGATTACGGCAGACAACAGCTATATGCCGCAAGCCGGCTATGGTGTATATGCAGGCGGTATGCTGGGTGGTCTCGAGGCCTATTACAATGGATTTGTGATCAACGGCTGTGCCTCTTATGGTTCGATCGTAGCCCATGGTCCCCACAGATCCTCTACTGCCAACTATTTCTACGGCAGTGCAGGCGCCATGTTCGGCGGTACTGTTGTCAGCAATTTCTATCATCTGTCTGAATCTGTCCGTGTGAACGGCGTCAATGTTCCGACCAACAAATTTTCCATCGTCAACAACGTCTGCGGCGGCGAGATTCAGTCTACCCATTACGCAGGCGGTATCGCCGGGCGTTTCCTGAGCACGCCTTCTTCGCAGCAAACTTACGGCTTCGTCAAGGGCGATCTGATGTCCGGCAACGTCATCAGCGCCGTCTTTACGGAGATCGAGCCCTATGTCAAAAATGAATCCATCACCTCTGCGCTTTCCAGAAAAGGCTTCGGCATTATGCTCGGTATCGGTGCAAACAATATCTTTAACGGTACCACATCCACCGAATGTCTTACCAGCAACTTCTATTCCTCCGACGTGACGAAGCAGGGTGTTATGGCAGGTCTTTCTGCCTTCGGTACCTACTCGCTGACCGGTGTGACCGCTATGACCGGCTGTGTGTTGTATGACGTGGCGACCGGAACGGACGGCAAGTCTTTCTTGGTCAAAAACCGTTACCTTGAAGACGGCGTATTGGGTGAATACAGCGACTTTGAAGAAAATGTCAACGGCTGCCGCTACTTCGAGACGGATGCCGAAAATGTCTATCCGAAACCCGTTATGGTTTCCTTTGCTATGGGCAATAACGCAGTCAGTGCGGATCTTGGTCTGCAGGGGAGTATGGAACCTGTATACAGTGTGAATGACACTGTGGTGCGCCAGCTCCAGCTCAAGCGCCTCACCGCCGAGTTTACCGGCTCCAGCTGCTATGCGTGTGAGAAAATCGACCTTACCTACTCTTTCACGGACGAGAATAACGTCACCGTCACGGAAGATCGTTATGCAGCAAACCTTACTGTTTACGAGGCGAATTGCACGCATCAGCCTGAATTGGTTGCCGATCTCGGCTATGGCCTGAAGATCTATTTGACCATCAGCCCGGACGGTCAGCGCAGACCGGACGGTAAGCCGAACAATCCGTTTATCATCGACAGTGAAGATGCGTTCGTGGACTACTTCTTTGGTCTCACGGCTAAGAACAGCACCAACAACGCTTATCTGTCCAAGTACTACAGACAGACTGTGGATCTGGATTTTGCCCTGATCATCAGCAAGATCGAGTCCCAGAATCCCGATGAAGCACGCGCTGTGGTGTTCTCTCCCATCGGCGTGGATCAGAACACACCCTTTACCGGCGGCTATGACGGCGGCGGCTACAGAATCAGCGGATTTACTTACTCCGCAGCCTCTGAGCATGTGGGTCTGTTCGGCTATGTGGCAGATGACGTTTCTGCAAACAACGGACTGCGACTGGAGAATATCCATATCGAGCTTGCCGACGCAGGCGTGTCCGGCGGCACCAACACGGGCGGTTTGGTTGGTACCTATACCTCCAACGAGACCATCACCAACTGCTCCGTTGTCTACGGTGTGGTGACGGGCGTGACCAATGTTGGCGGTCTGGTCGGTTCTATGTGCGACACGGACAAAGTCGGCGGCACGGTGAAGCCCTCTTTGGATGGCTGCTTTACCTCCACGAGTGTTCGAACCACTTCGGCGGACAGTGACTATCTGTCGGTGGCGGTCGGCGGCATTGTGGGATTCCAGAATGTTGTCCATTCCTCCCGCCTCACGTCCTTCTATAACTGCTTCTCTTCCTCCGATGTGGTGGGTCCGTACTTTACCGGCGGCTTCATCGGCATGGTGGGTACCGGCGAAATCGAGCTGAAAGATTGCTCCAACACGGCAACAGTCACCTCGAACCGTCAGCTGAACGGTAACACGACAAGCAATACGTCGCTGATGGTCGGCTACAAGAAGACGGCGTCCGGCGGTGTTACCGGCGCAGGCACGACCTATGTGACGGCCAACAACGTCTTTGTAGGCGGTACCAATGCAACAGAGTATAACTACACGATACCCAACGGTTCCATTTATTCCTATTATTATCCCGTTCTGTTCGGTATGGTTCCGCTCAAGAGTGGCGGAAACGGCATCTACTATGACGCCACGTCTTTGGGCAGAATCTCGGTTCCCACCGGTGTGGACACCAATACGGACTTCCTCACCATCCAGGGAGAACTGAAAACCTTGAATGGTTCGGATTCCTCCCGTTCCAGCACCTTCCACCCGATGACCACTTCGGCGTTGACATCTGTTTCCTTTACGGATCTGGGAGATAACTGGGTTGCTTCGGATGGGGATCTGTACCCGTATCTGAAGGTGGGCGCCATGTTCAACGACACCTATTCCGATATGTTCGCCAAACTTTGCGCCATGCCCGTATTCATGGATTCCCGTGAAGCGGACGACATCTCTGCGGACAGACTGTACACCGGTATCACCTATCCGTCCATGATCTCGGCCAAGGTGGATGGCAACAACCTTTCCATCAAGTCCTCCGAGTTCTCTTCCACCACCGATACCCAGGCGTATCCGGATGGCTATGATGCAAAGCTGTACGGTCAGATCACGGCGGACAATGCCGGAAACTATACCGGCAATTCCGACAAAACAAAGAAGGATCTGCTGTTCAAGGCAGACTGTGATTTGAACAAGGAGGGCGCTGAGCCGAACTTCTATTCCATTCTGCGCAACTCCTACCTCAACTGCGGCGACAGCTCCGTTTCCAGAGATGAAAAATCCCCGGCGGTCACATTGACCATCGGCAACTACACTCGAGACAACGGTACGGAGAATGTGACCATCGAGCTGCACCGTGATGTGCGTATCCCGCTGCGCGGCGACAGCAGAGCGGTTTATATCGCCACGGAACGCCAGCTGCGTGCGATCATGAACTCCATGAGCTCCGGCAAGGTGGACAGCACAGCGGACACCAAGTTCTACAACGCTTACAGCGGTGCGCTGGAAAAGGATGTCCACATCTGCGCCGATATCGACATGAGCGAAGAATCCTTCATTCCCATCAGTGGTTATGTGGGCGCAGATGGTCAGGGTACGTTTGACGGCGGCAACTGCTACATCAACAAGCTGACCATCAGCAAGATCGGCACGCCCAATGTCGGCATGTTTGATACGCTGAACACCGGCTCTCCCAAACTGTCCAACATCATTCTGAAAAATGTCAACATCACCGGCGGTAACTACACAGGCGCTCTGGTCGGCGTCATTACCAACAGCAACGTGCTCATCAACAACTGTATGGTGATCACCGATGACACCCAGGGAGTCTATAAGGTCTCGGGCGATGACTATGTCGGCGGTCTGTTTGGCTATATCACCGGCTGTTCCGTCGGTTACGAAAAGACCGGCTACGATGCGGCGTTCACGCCCAAGCAGGTGAGCGGCGCCAGCGTCGATGTGGAGGGCGCAAACCATGTGGGCGGCTTCGCAGGAGCGATTAAGGATGCCAACGTTTCCAACTGCTTCGCCAAGGGCAACGTTTCCAGAAAGTCCGGCGGTACAGTGCCCAACGCCGGCGAAATGGCTGTGGGCGGCTTCGTGGGCTACGCTATGAAGAGCGGCACCCAGAAAGGTACGATCCAATATTCCTTCGCTTCCGGCAATGTCACAGCCGACTTCGGTACGATTCGTTCGGCAGGTACAAGCGATCTGAACATTGGCATCGGCGGCTTCGCAGGCGTTACGGACATTCCCGTTCTCAACTGCTTCGCCAGCGGCGATGTACATTCTGCGGTCAGCGGCGACTACACGGTTGGCTCGCAGATTTACCACGGCGTCGGTGGTCTGGTCGGTTTCAGCAAGACGCAGAGTGTGACCAACTGCTACTCCAGTTCCATTGTCACCTATGATCCGCGTTCCATTCCGGATTCCACGCTCTTTGTGGCGGCAGTCGGCGGTGTGGTGGGCTACTCCAACGTTTCTGTTTCCCAGGCTTATTCCTCCGGCAGTGTCATTTCTTACACCGGCTCTGCGACAGGCAGCGGCAGGGTGTACAACGGCGGTGTGGTCGGCTATGCCAGCAGCGCAGATCATGTCTACTTTGACAAGTGGACCAACAACATTCAGGATCTCCATGCTGTCGGCAACATGACAGACAGCACCTATGTGGGCAGCTTCACCACGGATGAATTCTGCAATGGTACGCTGCTCACTGCGAGCGAGGGTTACCTTTCCGATGCGGTATGGGGCTGCGACACGAGCGCCAACTCCAATACCTATCCGTATCTGCTCTCCTTCTGCGAATCCACGGCTTCGGACTATGTCCGCTATCCTGCCGTTCTGTCCGTTGTGGCTGTTCGTCCGAACGACCGTGACGAGGCTGTCAAGCAGGGTATCGGTTACAGCATGGCGCTGACCGTGCCCAATTCGCTGAAGATGGCGTATATCGAAGACGGCGTGACCACCATGAGAACGTATAAGCTGGCATGGGATTCCGGCTTAGCCAATACGAACGACGGCAGCGGTCTGATCGTCTACGGCGACAATACCATTGCACCGATCCGTACAAAGAATATCGGTCAGGATCTGTGCATCGTGATGTGGGTGGAAAGCTTCTCTCTGGACAACGAGGACGGCACGACCACCGTCGTCACCGGCTGCTATGAAAAGTCCAACCGCTTCAACTCGAATGCTTCGGAGGTCGTGGCGGACGATGTGACCATTGCGGACAGCGCCAAGCAGATCCATGTTTCCGACGTAAAGGATTTCGGTAAGGGCGACTACACACCGTCCATCGGTGACTACATCGTGACCCAGAGCTTCAAGGAATACGGCACAAGAACCGTGCGCAAGTTCTTCTTGGATATGCGTGGTACCGAGGAGCACCCCTATATGATCTCCAGCGCCCGTGATCTGCAGCATATCGGCTTTAAGGTCGTGGATGGAGTGATCACCAACGAGTTGAACGACCTCGACCTTTATCCTGACCTGTATGCACAGTGGTATTCTCCTCTGGATGCCGACGGGAACAACATGGAGGGCACGGTCTACTTCAAGTTCATCACCAACGTGGATATGACCAAGAAGGTCGTGGTGCAGGACGGCGTTGCCACGACAGCACCCAACGATGAGCCTTTCCTTTCCATCCCCTCTATGGTGGGCAATAACTACAACGGCATCGCCTTCAGCGGCATTGTATTGGACGGCGATGACTACGCTGTGGATAATTTCAGTGCGGATTCTGCGTTTATCACGACATTGGATGCGGATTCCACCATCCAAAATCTGATTTTCAACAATACAGTTCTCTCTGCAGAGGGCGACATTGCGCTGATCGGTACCAATAAGGGTACAGTGGATGGCATGATGGTTCTGTCCGATGTGGAGAACGGATCCTCCATCACATCGACTTCGGGCAGTGCTGCGGGTATCGCAGTTGCCAACAACGGTGTCATCCGCAACAGCATTGTTCAAAGCGCCATCAGCGGCAGTCGGTATATCGGTGCCATTGCGGCGGAAAACAACGACACCATCGTGCTCTGTGCAGCAGATTCCGATTTGTCCGCCAAGGCGGGTACGCTGGCTATCGGCGGTCTTGTGGGCAGAAATGCCAATGCCGGCGATATTTCCAGTTCCTTCACCTTGGGTACCGTCAATGCTTCCGCCGAAACCGGTGCTTATGCAGGCGGCTTTGTCGGCCGGAATGACGGCGTTGTGAAATACAGCTACAGCCGTGTGATGGTCAATGCGGCATACCCGAATGCGGGCAGCTTTGTGGGCAGCAACACGGTGGACGCAAGGATCACGGATGCATTCTCCGCCGGAAAGACTATGCTCAGCGGTACGACAGCCTCCACAACAGGCAGTGCATTTGCGGGCACGAATACGGGTACCCTTGCATATGCCTTTGCCGATAAGGCGCTCCTTGGTTCCAACACCTATATGCTCACAGGGGATGCAGAAGTCACGGAAAATATTATCGCAGGCGTCTGTTTCAGCGCCGATGCACCCTTTACCTATGCGGTGGACGATACCGCTTATCCGCAGCTGAGCGACATCTTGGCAGGTGACCCGAATCAGGCGGCTGATACGGAATATGTCCTGATCAAGTACAGACTTCTGCAGGGCTATTCCACCCTTGCGTCTGTGACCGTTGATTCTGCCTATGCCCAGTATGTGGATGCGCTGGCGCCTGTTTCCAACCCCATCAGTCAGGTTGGAGCGGATTATACCGTCACACCCTCCGGTTCTGTGTCCTCCGGCGCCGGCACCCTCAAGGCGCAGACCCTCCCGTCCAAGCCGATTTCCCAGAAGATCAGCGCAGGTTCGACGACGACAGACGACGACCTGAAGTACAATTTGTCTTTCAGCTTCGATTATGTTGTCCAGAGTCCGGCTTCCAACCCGAACTTTAACGGCGGAACCGGTTCTTCGGCAGATCCCTATGTGATCGGCACCAACGGCGGCTACACGGCGGCAAACAGTTTTGCAAGTCTTGCGTATTTCGGCAAGGCAGCAGACGCCAACTTCAAGCTTGCGGAGGATATCACCTTTGGCGGCGACGCCCTTGTGGCACCGATTACCGCACTGTACGGTTCTCTGGACGGCAATGGGCATACGATCAGCGACTTGACCATTGCGGACAACAGCGGTTTGTTCGGCACGATCAAGGGTACGGTGCAGAATCTCGGTCTTGTGGGTCTTAAGGTCGATGGCACGTCCTCTGCGGTGCAGACGAATTTCGGTCTTTTGGCCGGCACAGCGGACGGCGCCACGATCCGCAATGTCTATGCAGTCGGCGAATTGCAGGTTGCAGACAACAGCAGTTTGGCGACAGCAGTCCATACGGGCGGGCTGGTCGGCTATGCGAAGAACAGCGACATCTCCGGCGTGGTCACGTCCGGCTATGTGCGCAGCGACCACACAGCGGTGGATTCGACCACCGGCGGCGTGGTGGGTCTGATGGACGGCGGTTCGCTGTCTGCGGCGGAATCCACAGCTTATGTCTACGGACAGAAATATGTCGGCGGTATCGTCGGCAAGGAGATCAACGGCTCCTTGGCCAACGTGATCTTTGCCGGCACGGCAACCGGCGATGCGACTGCGGCAATCAGCAACATCGCACCTTCCCGTTCCGCAGAGGTTGGCGGCATCGCATACTATGACAAACAGGTGGCAAGGGTCAACGAAGATGCTTACACGGCGATGACCACCACGAAGCTTGTCAAGACTGCGGTGGACGGTGCATTTGTCAAGGATGAGACGAAGAAATTCTATCCGAACCCCGTGACGATTCCGGTTTCCGCAACCGATTCCTTTAAAAACGGTCTGAACTTTGCCCTGGCAAGAATCAATGTGACGCTGGGCGGCGGCGAAGGTCAGCTGGATTGCTACGACCAGATCTCCGTGACGACGCCTGTGGGCAACGAGTACGACACGGTGAAGCTGGCAGAGGTTGCGCCGAACGACTATATGGAGGGCGACGGCACAGTGGCTTTGACGCCCAACGGCGGTTCCGCACACGGTCTGACGCAGGTCACCGCAACGCTGAGCACCCAGTCCGGCTCCACTTTCCAAAACACTGTCAATCCGATCTACCGATATCTCGAACCCGAGATCATCCGTGTGATCGAGGTCGAGTATGAGATTGCGGATAATACCGGCTCGCTGGAAAGCAGTCAGAATATCGGTCTGATGATTCGTCCGGAAATGACCGGCGAACTGAAGATCAGTTCCGATGCGGTGACGAATATCGAGCAGGATTCTGCCCATACCAATACGGTCAGGTTTGGCAAGATCGTGGTGACCGGAAGCGGATTCTTTGTCGATACCATCCTGCCGGATGACGGAAACTACACCTACTCTGTTTCTCTGGATGATAACGGTACGGCAGACGGCTACAGCGTCGCAAGCGACAGTACCTTTGTCACTCTGGGCAGTACAGACAAAGTGAAGATTATTGTAACCATTTCGGGCGGCAGCGCAGTTTGGGGACTGCGCAGCCTCTCCAATGGACTGAACTAAGCAATATCGCATATGTAAGCTGTGCGGTGCTACGCTAAAGAACTCTTTCAGAAAAACAGGAGCTGATTCAACATGAAACAACACGATACTTCTTCAAAATCTATTATAAAGAATATAGTGTCCCTCGTTGCGTCAGCTCTTGTACTCATTGCGGCGACTTTCGCTTGGTTCACGACCGGCAGCACAGCAGACGTTGCTTTGGTTTCTGCGGATATAGAAGGTGTGTTCGTGGTGGATTACTTCACGGCGCAAACCCCGGATACGGACGTTCTTTGGGGGATGCAGGACGAGGAACTGTATGTGCGGGACATTTCCGCCAAGTCCGACACGATGATTTCCCAATATGTCCAAAATGCGGCCGATACCACTTGGATGAAAGCCAATGAAGAGCAAATCCCCCTTTACCCCGGAGAGTTTCGGATCTTCAAAATTTCTTTTGTCGCCAAGGTGTCGCATGATTACAGCGTTTGCTTAAACGATGTTGTTTTTACCTCGGAGGATCCGGATGCGGCGGCAGACAGCATCTACACCTACGGCTATGCCGTGTGTAAAGATGGCGATACAGTCACATCCACATCGCAGACTACCCAGACGCTGCGCTCTGTGCTGTATACCGACGGCGCACCCGGTACGAGCGGCACTGTGGTGACCGCCCATGCAAATATGGGCGAGATGGTGAATGTGTACTACGTCATCGGCATTCCCGGCGAGGACATCAACAATTCTCATGACGCAGTTCGGCAGTCCGGCGCATCCATCCGAATCGGTTCTATCGTAGTGGAATAAGGGGCAAAACGTGAAAAAAGCAGCAAAAATCATCAATCGAATTGTCAGTATCTTTCTGGTGGCCGTCCTTCTATTTGCGGGCTACATCTTTGTCTCCGTGCTTCGTGCCGGCAAGGATAAGGTGCCCGACATTTTCGGCTACAGCTTTTTGCAGGTTGCGACCGGCAGTATGGAGCCGACCATCCCGACCAACTCTCTGATTATTGTGCGCAAGACGGATCCCGCCGCCGTACGGGTGGGGGACGTGATCTGCTTCTACTCGCTTGATCCGAAAATTCTCGGCAAGCCCAATACCCACCGTGTGGTGGAGATTCAGCAAAAGGACGGGGAGCTTTCCTTTATTACAAAGGGCGATGCTTCCGCTTTGGAGGATACATATCCCGTCAGTGCTGACCGCCTTGTGGGCGTCTATTTGAAGCATATTCAGATCAGCAAGGTTATGGATGTGCTGCACAACCAATATTTCTTTTTCTTTGTTTTGGTCGTACCGCTGTGTGTGATCATCTTTTTGGAGTTTTTGCACGTCAAGAAAATAGCGCAGGAAAAGGCGGAAAAGAAAAATGGCAAGGATTCTCAAGAACTGTAAGCAGGTTCTGTTTGCGCTTGTTCTGCTGATTTCCGCAGGTTTTTTGATTCTTTCTTTTGTGCCTCGTTTGATGGGGTACAGCGTGTGCTGCGTCCATGACGACAGTATGCAGCCCCAGTTCCCACAGGGGGCATATGTTCTCGCACGGCAGATTCCCTTTGCACAGATTCGTGCCGGCGATGTTTTGGTTTTTGAAGAGCCGGACACAGGCTACACCTTTCTTCGCCGTGTCGTTGAGGTTTGGACAGACAAACAGCAGCTGGTCACCATGGCAGACACGGCAAAGCAGCCGGATCCCATGACAACGGCGTACAGCTGTGTTGTCGGCAAAGTGACGCACAGTGTTCCTTATTTAGGCTATCCCTCGGTATGGCTGCATACCGTTTTCGGCAAGGCGGTGCTTGCCTTGCTGTATATCATTTGGATCTCCGTGGAGATCGAAGCGTTCAGAGTATCGAAAAGGAGAGAGAAGTCCGCATGAACAAGAAAAGACTGTTATGTATTATCCTTTCGCTGACGGCTGCCATCGGCATGATGCTGATTCGGGACAGCGCTGCGTGGATTGATACAAAGAGTGGGGAACCTCTCCCGCAGACATGGGCTGTCCAAAAGATGAAGTTTGACTTCGAGGGTACGTTGGACTCCTATTTGCAGTATGACAACGGCAACGACTATATTGTCTCCGGTCAGAATCTGATTTGGGACAACGGCGGCAAGATCAGCGGCGTTTACCGTGCCGACATCCCGACCAATGTCCGCTTCCGCATCGTATACGACACGCCCTTGGGCGCAGACCAGGTATATGCCGGCGATGCCGAGGAGCACCTGGTGGCACAGATCGCCTCCGGTTGGACGAGAAATGCGGACGGGTATTATTACCGTGATTTCGGTGCGGTGACGGAAGCGGTGGATTTTGACATTGTTACCGACATTCACTACAGTGAAGATAAGGTCACTCGGGAATTGTATCTGCCCGAGGGGCAGGCGCCTTTCAGCGGCAGTGTGCGTGTGGAGGTTCAGGCCAAACAGGCGGAAAATGTGGACTGGACGGATATTTGGACCACATCGACGCCGTGACGAGAGTATGAAACTATCCAACATCTTACGCAACATTTTTTGGATTTTTACGGCATTGCTGACCGGCTTTGTTTTGTTTCTGCTGTTGAGCGGCACAAAGTGTTTTGCCGTTCAGTCGGAGAGTATGTCGCCGACGCTGCATCGGGGCGATGCGGTTTTTGTGCGGAAGGCGGATTTCTCGCAGCTGCATGAGGGGGATATAGTCTCAGCGTATTTTCCGGAATCGGACGGCGTCTTTACCCACAGAATCCAAACAGTAGATCCGCAGAAGCAACAGATCACCACACGGGGCGACGCCAATATGAGCGACGACCCTGCGCCGACAGAGGCGAAGAAAATCATCGGAAAGCTTTGGTTTTCCGTGCCGGCGGTTGGTTTTTTGTCGCTGTACTTGCAGAACAGAACTGTTGTGATCCTTCTTTTGATTGCCGTATTTGTTCTGGTTGCACTGCGGGCGGTTTTGGAATTTCGGAAGAAAACAGATGAATGAGGTGTTTTACTATGCAGAAAAATAGCAAAAGGGTACTTACTGCTGTGATGACAGCCTTGTTTGTTCTGTCGATCAGTTACTTTGCGCTTCTTTCCCCGACGACCGCATGGTACTATCAGGATGCCAGTCAGACCTACGATTTTTCCTTTGCGGATTTCGACGTCCAGCAGGAAGCCAATATCTCGGATTTGAACGTGATGCTGCGTGCGGCAACACGTTTTGCAGACGTCAATGAAGTGCTGTTCGGGGAAGTGACCCGTGTTGTTAAGATCAACGTGACCAACAACAGCGGCGAACGTGCCGGTGTGCATACGATCGTGACGCAAAACAATACGACGCCCGGACTGCGGTGGTTTGTATACGATACCGCCCCGGAGAATGAAATTCTGGAATACCCGGATGCGGCGGCTGTGCCCGGAACGGCGAAGAGTGCCTATAAAACAGCCATCGAGACCATGCTCACCGAAGCCGGTGTGGAGCCGCTGACCTATACGGGGGAAGCGGCATATGAGGCGGCCAACGTGTCTGCCCTTCAGGCGCTGGATGCCCATAACCAAGAGGGCATCGTGTTTGAACCGGGCGAAACGAAGATCGTCTATGTGGTGCTTTGGGCGGAGTACGGCGAGGTCGTTTCCGCACTGCAAAGCGAAACGGTACAGACTCTGGAATACGATCTGGACGTCCGGTGTGTGGCAGAGCCGTATCATGCGTCCAAGGCGCTCATTACCGTCCATGCGCCTGCGGCGTTGGATATCGTTTACACCGAAGGTACGGACACCGAAGCCACGTCGATTCATGTGGACGGCACGGCGCAGATCGAGGGCACCGTTGGGGCACATTTCCGTCTCACGATCGTGGGCAGCGGCTATGCGTTCGATACGGCGAATACGGACGGTACCGTCTCGGCCAAGAACAGCAAGCTGTTGACCGGCTCCGTCAACAGCAGCGGCAATACGGTCACCATCGTTGCCGCCAACTGATCCGACAGAATACCACAAGGGGGAATCCACCTTGAAAAACAAACAGAACAGAAAGTTTCCCACTGCACTGGTGGTCACGGCGGCCGTAGTTTTGCTGGCGTTGTCTGTGACCTTTGCAGGCATCTTTTCCAACACCGTGTCCATAAGCGGTCTGATGTCCCTGTCCAACTTTCAGGCATCCGGCAATGTTTACTTTACCGGTGTTTCGGATATGGCCGCCTATACAGATGCCAACGGGGTGCGGGTTTCGCTCAATGCGGCCGACCCAAACTTCATCGGGAATCTGCGTGTGGATGTTCAATATGACGGCAGCGGCGTCGGTCTTGTCCGTGTGCGCATGATCGAGGAATGGAGCACCGTGACCGGCGGTGTGCGTACCGTGAAGCCGTTCTCCATTCGTGTGCCGTACATTGTGGAGGATTACGGAACTGCGGAAGGCAATGCAAAGAAGTGGTTTGACAACCGGGAAAACGACTATCGGTTCTATTATGCCACGGCTGTGTACAGCGCAGGCGCCGGCACAATTCCGCTGGTGGAGGGCGTGGATACCGATGCGCTGGATCTGGAGGCGATTCCGGACGGTACGCAGCTGCACGTGGTCATCGAGGCGGATATAGTGCAGGTCAACCGCTATCCGCAGTATTGGGGGCTGACACAGCTTCCGTGGAATGCCGGTGTTTCCGCCACAGAGGAAGCACTCTAATACAACAACTTTGAATGGTTTTTGCCGCGATTTGGCGGGCAGCGTAAGGCTTTGCTTGCCGGGTTGCGGCATTCTTAAAGTAAGGTTCATCACGTTTTTTTGTGGGATTAAAAGTTTCGGTCAAGCCTTTGGGAAGGCTTGCGGATTCCAAAGGCGGCGCCTTTGGTCGCCGACCGCAGTCGGCGAAATCCTAACAACACCAAAAGCGCAGGAGGGGAGCCAAAACAGTCCGCCGGACTGTTTTGGCGTGGGGAACCCTCGCCGGGGGTTCCCCAGTGCGAAGCACAAATCCCACATTTTTCTGCGAAGAGCAAAAAATGAGGTGGTCGCATTGAAAAGCTTTGACATTCGGACGAAAATCTATTTCGGAGAAAATTCCCTGGAACGCTTGCAGTCGTTGGACTGCAAGCTGGCCATGATCATTTCCGACCCCTTTGTGGTCAAAAGCGGCATGATCCGCTATCTGACCGACCGCTTGGAGAAGGGGAACATTGCCTACACCGTCTACGATGATGTGGTGCCTGACCCGCCTGTGGACAAGGTGACGGCGGGAGTACGTGCGCTGTTGGAGTGCGGCGCAGATCTGATCATCGCCGTCGGCGGCGGCTCCGCCATCGACT